>JAZUEH010000166.1:0-18725 GCA_045640065.1 Bacteroidaceae bacterium | reverse complement strand
AAAAGCAACGGCTTCGCAACAATTGACTACATTGTAGTTGTCGCCTATCTGGCACTCTTGATTTTCCTGGGATTCTTTCTGTCCCGCAGTAAGAACGGTAAAGAGAAAGACTCGAAAGACTACTTCCTGGCAGGCAATACCCTGACATGGTGGGCAGTCGGTGCATCTCTGATTGCCGCCAACATCTCAGCCGAGCAGTTCATCGGAATGTCCGGAACCGCTTTCGCATCAGGTATCGCCATTGCAGCTTACGAGCTTATGGCAGCAGCTACACTTATCGTAGTAGGTAAGTTCCTGCTTCCTGTCATGATCGAGAAGAAGATTTTCACCATTCCGCAGTTCCTGCGCGACCGTTACAATCCGGGCACAGGTCTGGCATTCTCAATCTTCTGGCTTTTCCTCTATGTGTTCATCAACCTGACATCAGTGGCATGGCTGGGCGCTCTGGCAATCGAGCAGATTCTGGGTCTCCGCGGCTGTATGCTTGTTATCGGAAGCACTGAGATTTCAATCCGTCTGGTCATCATTCTGATTCTCTACATCATCGCAGGTGTATATTCCATCTACGGCGGTCTGTCATCAGTTGCATGGACCGATGTAATGCAGGTGACATTCCTCGTAGGCGGTGGTCTTATCACCGCTTATGCAGCTCTGGACGTAATCGCTGACAAGCTCGAACTGAGCGGCGGCGCACTCTCTGCTCTCGGCAAGGTATATGAAAGCCTGAAGAATGTACCGGGTGACACCCACTTCAACCTGGCAGTTCAGCGCAACACTGCACTTTATCCGGGCATCACCGATGACCCATACTTCACTCTTCCGGGCATTGCCCTTATCGTAGGTGCCCTGTGGCTGACCAACCTCGGATACTGGGGCTTCAACCAGTACATCATTCAGAAGGGTCTTGCTGCCAAGAGCCTTTCAGAAGCAAAGAAGGGTATGATTTTCGCAGCCTTCCTGAAGATCCTGATTCCGTTCATCGTATGTATCCCGGGTGTATGCGCATTCTATCTCAAGACCCAGCAGCCTGAGCTGTTCGCAAGTCTGGCCGGCGGCATCTCAATCTCTGACGATGCATATCCGTTCCTGATCCGCAACTTCACTCCGGTATTTGTAAAGGGTCTGTCATTCGCAGCACTTGCAGCAGCTGTCATTTCATCACTGGCTTCGATGTTCAACTCGACATCAACCATCTTCACGATGGATATCTACAAGCAGTACATCAATAAGGACGCATCGGAAAAGAAACTTGTGAACGTTGGACGTATCACATCAGTCTGCGCTCTGGTCATTGCAATGATTGCCGTATATCCCATCATGGGCGGTGCCGACCAGGCATTCCAGATCATTCACGAGTACTCAGGTTTCGTATATCCGGGCGTTGTAGTCATCTTCTGTCTGGGTCTGCTGTGGAAGCGTGCTTCAGGTCCTGCAGCCGTAGTTGCAGCCATCGGCACATTCTTCTTCTCAATCCTGTTCAAGTTCCTGCTGCCGGAAGTTCCGTTCCTGCTCCGTATGGGTTACGTGTTCCTGGTTCTCGTTGCCATCTTCGTTCCCATGTCACTGCTTAACAAGAACGGCCGCATCGAGGCTGAGAAGCTTGACCAGCACACCATCGACACACAGCTCAAGTGGTCAAAGGTCCTGTTCATCGTTGCAGGCGTTTCATTTGCAGTGTTCATCTGGGGCATGTGCTCACCGGTTCTCCGTTCATGGGGCTTCGAGGCAATGCTGTTCTTCGCAGCCATCCTGGGTGTTCTTGGCCTGTACCTGCGTTCAAATGCAAAGGACAAGTACCAGAATGCCAAGGCAGTCGGTATTGACCTGGCTCTGTTCCGCACTGACCGCACATTCAACATCGGTGCAATCTGCGTCATTGTAATTCTTGCAATCCTCTACGTATTCCTTTGGTAATCACATGCTGGAAGAATTGAAAGAAAAGGTGTTCCAGGCCAATCTGGACCTTGTCCGTCAAGGCCTGGTCATCTTTACGTGGGGAAACGTTTCGGGCATAGACCGCGAGAAGGGACTTGTAGTCATCAAGCCCAGCGGTGTGAGCTATGACGAAATGAAGGCATCCGATATGGTAGTGGTCTCCCTCGAAACTGGAAAGGTTGTCGAGGGTGACCTCAACCCGTCATCGGACACTCCTACACACCTTGTTCTCTACAGGGCCTTTCCGAACATCCAGGGCGTTGTCCACACCCACTCCACCTATGCAACAGCATGGGCCCAGGCCGGCATGGACATACCCAACATAGGAACGACCCACGCCGACTACTTCTACAAGGACATTCCCTGTACAGCCGACATGACTGAAACCGAAGTGAAAGGCGAATACGAACTAGAGACCGGCAACGTCATTGTACGCCGTTTCGAAGGAATCAACCCTGACCACACCCCCGGTGTTCTGGTTAAGAACCACGGTCCGTTCTCATGGGGAACCAGTCCCGCAAACGCCGTATATAACGCCAAGGTGATGGAGCAGTGCGCCAAGATGGCCTACATCTCGTTCACTCTCAACCCTGACACGACAATGAACCCCCTTCTTGTCGAGAAGCACTACATGCGCAAACATGGCCCGAATGCATACTATGGCCAGAAGAAAAAGTAACACACAAAAAAAATACAGACTATGTTTGACAATTATGAAATATGGTGGGTGACCGGTGCCCAGCTCCTTTACGGAGGCGATGCAGTGGTCGCAGTTGACGGACACTCAAAGGAGATGGTTGCAGGTCTCAACGACAGCGGCAACATTCCCGTCAAGATAGTATATAAAGGTACTGCCAACAGCAGCAACGAGGTTGAGGCCGTAATGAAGGCGGCAAACAATGATGTCAAGTGTATAGGCATCATCACCTGGATGCACACATTCAGCCCCGCCAAGATGTGGATCAAGGGACTTCAGGCACTTGAGAAGCCGCTCCTGCACTTCCACACACAGTACAACACTGAAATTCCCTGGGACAGCATCGACATGGACTTCATGAACCTGAACCAGAGCGCCCATGGCGACATCGAGTTCGGTCACATATGCACCCGCATGCGCATTGCCCGCAAGGTTGTCGTAGGACACTGGAAGAGCCAGGATGCCCAGAAGCAGATTGCAGTATGGGCACGTGCCGCTGCCGGAAAGGCCGATGCACACAACGTACGCTGCCTTATGTTCGGCATGAACATGAACAATGTTGCCGTTACTGACGGTGACCGTGTCGAGTTCGAACAGCGCATGGGCTACCATGTTGACTACTACCCCGTTTCATCCCTGATGGACTATTACAAGAAGGTGACTGACGCTGAGGCCGATGCACTTGTAGAGGAATACAAGAAGCTCTACACCATCAAGATTGACGAGAGCGGGGAAGAGGTCTATTGGGAGAAGGTGAAGAATTCGGCCAAGGCCGAAATCGCACTTCGCCGTGTCCTGAAGGACGAAGGTGCCACCGCTTTCACCACCAACTTCGATGACCTGGGCGGTGCTGACATCGATGACCCCAATTTCCTGGGCTTTGACCAGATTCCGGGTCTCGCATCACAGCGTCTCATGCAGGAAGGCATAGGCTTCGGTGCTGAAGGTGACTGGAAGACCGCTTGCCTGTACCGCACTCTCTGGGTCATGAACCAGGGTCTTGCAAAGGGTTGCTCATTCCTTGAGGACTACACCCTGAACTTTGCAGCAGACTGCACATCAAGCCTGCAGAGCCACATGCTGGAAATCTGCCCCATGATTGCCAGCGACAAGCCGAAACTGGAGGTTCATTTCCTTGGCATCGGCATCCGCAAGCAGCAGACCGCACGTCTGGTGTTCACATCAAAGACCGGCCGCGGCATCAAGGCCACACTTGTTGATCTGGGCAACCGCTTCCGACTGATTACCAGCGAAGTCGAGTGCATTGAGCCGAAACCAATGCCCAAACTGCCGGTTGCAAGCGCTCTCTGGGTACCGCAGCCCACATTCGAGATCGGTGCCGGAGCTTGGATTCTTGCAGGAGGCACACACCACAGCGCATTCTCATACGACATCACTGCCGAATACTGGGAAGACTTTGCCGAAATGACAGGTGTCGAGTTCATCAGCATTGACAAGAACACCACCATTGCCGGATTCAAGCAGCAGCTCCGCAACAACGAAGTCTATTACATGCTCAACAAAGCCCTGAAGTGATATGGCATACAATCCAAAACAGATAATCGAACAGGGCAAGGCCGTTCTCGGAATAGAGTTCGGTTCCACACGAATCAAGGCCGTTCTCATCGACCCTGAATTCAAGCCCATTGCACAGGGCAGCCACACCTGGGAGAACCAGCTTGTGAACGGCCTGTGGTCATACAGCGTCGAAAGCATCTGGTTCGGTCTGCAGGACTGCTACCAGAATCTTCGCGCCCAGGTTCTTGAGAAGTATGAATGCGAGATTGAAAACCTTGCATCAATAGGTATCAGTGCCATGATGCACGGATACATGCCTTTTGACAAGCATGGTGACATTCTGGCCCCATTCCGCACATGGCGTTGCACCAACACCGGCAAGGCCGCTGCCGAACTTTCCAGTCTGTTCAATTTCAACATTCCCCTGCGTTGGAGCATATCACACCTCTATCAGGCCATTCTTGATGACGAGCCGCACGTCAAGGACATCAGTTACCTGACCACACTGGCAGGTTTCATCCACTGGCAGCTCACCGGAAAGAAGGTTCTTGGCGTAGGTGACGCATCGGGTATGATTCCGGTCGATCCCGCCACCAAGAGCTACAATGCCGAAATGGTAGCCAAGTTCGACAAGCTCATAGCCCCCAAGGGATACCCCTGGAAGCTCATGGACATTCTGCCCCAGTCACTCGATGCAGGTCAGGATGCCGGTTGTCTTACAGAGAGTGGAGCACGCAAGCTTGACATTACCGGCCACCTCAAGCCCGGAGCCCAGATCTGTCCTCCTGAAGGCGATGCAGGCACCGGCATGGTAGCCACCAATGCAGTACGTCCGCGCACCGGTAACGTATCGGCAGGAACCTCATCGTTCTCAATGATAGTACTGGAGAAGGACCTCAAGAAACCGCACGATGTCATTGACATTGTCACCACTCCTGACGGAAGCCCGGTTGCCATGGTACACTGCAACAACTGCACCAGCGACCTCAACGCCTGGGTCAACCTTTTCAAGGAATATGAAGAGATTATGGGTATGAAGGTCGATATGGCCCGCATCTTCACCAATCTGTTCAACCATGCCCTGAAAGGAAGCAAGGACTGCGGCGGAATAATGAGCTTCAATTACGTATCGGGCGAGCCTGTCACGGGCTTTGCTGACGGACGTCCTCTGTTTGTACGCTCCGCTCAGGACAAGTTCAACCTTGCCAACTTCATGCGCGCCATCATAAGCGGTGCCATCGGCGTTCTCAAGATAGGCAACGACATCCTGTTCAAGGAGGAGAAGATCAAGGTTGACCGCATTACCGGTCACGGCGGTCTATTCACCACTCCCGGTGTAGGTCAGCGCATTCTGGGCGCCGCCCTCAATTCACCGATCTCATGCATGGAGACAGCTGGAGAAGGCGGTCCGTGGGGTATGGCTATCCTGGCTGCCTACCGTATTAACGGCGGAGGTCAGAATCTGGCCGACTATCTGGACGAGAAGGTATTTGCCGGCAACACCGGCATATCGGTAGCTCCTGATCCCGAAGACGTTGAAGGCTTCAACGCCTACATCGAGAACTACAAGGCCTGTCTGCCAATCGAAGCAGCAGCCGTAGTTAACAAGAAGTAAGCGGTACAGCTAAAATAAAGCAGGAGGAAAACGGCAGCGTTTCCCTCCTGCTTCTGTTATTGCTGTCAGTTTTTGGATGATGGATAGTGGGTGTGCGGACTGTCGCTCCATGGCCTGCTCCTGCGGCCTTTCAGGCTGAAACGCAGAAAGTCCGCACCCCCACCATCCAGCATCCAAAAATGTCGCGGGTTCAACAGATGGGAAATGGCCAATTATGCTGTCCAAATATGATGGCGCTCCCTTCTATATTAAGAAATCTATTTACATATTGAGTTGAGTCGCGGGTCTCTTGGCATGCTGTTTCAGGCCTTGTTCAGGCCCTTTTTGGGCCCTACTTATGACCCGTTTTGGTCTTAAGTTAAGACCGACCTTGGTCATAAGTTAAGACCGACCTCGGTCATAAGTTAAGACCGGAAAGGGTCTTAAGTTAAGGCAAAAACGGGGTTTCAGCGGTGTTTTGACGGCTTTTCAGCAATCCAGTGTGAATGCCGAAATTATTTTACAAGGTGTATACTCCCCGGGACTGACATTCACGAAATCTGGGAAGATTCATCCTCCAATCAAGGAAAATACTGCATGGAATCCGGGACAACTATTGACTTTGGCTTAATGCGGATCTATCTTTGTCTCGTCTTCTGAAGGAATCCTCGGGAAGTACGAATCCATGGAACCTCGTGATCATCAGAAGCCAGTCGTGTATCAATACTTTTTACGACTATGTCAACAAAATTAATAACTGCCATGCTCGGTGGCATCGGCAAGGGTTCAATCTGCGTCTTCTGGAATAAGCTGACTCATTCGAACGACAATGCATCGACTGCGACTGTTCCTTTCAGGTTGACCAGCTCTATCGTGTGGTGCCCGCGTTTCAGACGTCTTGACCTGAATACCTTCTGCCGGACCGATACGGTTGCTTGTGATTGGTTGAAGCTGACAGTTCCATGGTTTTTACCGTCAATTTCCACTTGCATCAGTCCTGTATATTCTCCTGCCGGTGCTATGATGCTTACTCGTTTGCCGTTGAATTCGGCTCTCCATCGGTCTCCCGGCCGATTGCTGAACGATATGTCGTTGTTGAAGTCGCCCCGTCCTGTGTTGCACCGCCTGTTCCAACCGTATGTGCTGACTCCGGGGTCATCGTCATTGAACCAGAGCCTGTCATGACTTATCCTGAGGACCTTGAAGCCCGATGCCAGTTCCCTATCGGTGATGTCCGGAGTGGGGGCGGGACTGCCTATGTTAACCAGCAGACCGTTGGCTTGGCGCGAATATGTCAGTTTCTGACCATTTTCCACCAGTTCCACGTTTGTGATTTTTCCTACCGATGTGTTGCTGTCAGACAGTGCTTCAAGCATTACGCTTTCGCCTTCCCAGTCAACAAGAACTGCGTAGATGTCGCCACCCTGCCGAGAGTAGATTACATGTTCGTTGCCCCATATGTCAAACGGACGGGAACCGTAGACCGCATCTTTGTTGATCTCTATCCATCGGCCTATGTCAAGACATATCTGGCGGGCTTCGTCATCGATATTGCCACGGCCGTGCTGGGTTATGTTCAGCAGCAGGCATCCGTTGCGGGATACGTTCTGCATGAGCCTGGTTATGATTTCGGCTGCACTGCGGTATGGCGCTCCCTGTTTGTAGTGCCAGTCCTGCAGACTTACTTCTGTCTGGAAGGGGAAGGCCATTATGCTGTCTTCAGTATACAGCTCGGTGCTTTTGACAAGCGAACGGTCAACCAGCGGGAGCAGTTCCGGTGAATTCTGGAAACTGTCATAGCGTCCACCTACACCTTTGAAGGTTGCCACGACCTGGCGCTTGCCTTCGGAACGTTTTGATGCAATGTTATAGAAATTGGCCACAATCTGCGAAGTCAGCCTTCCAAGACCCATGTTGATGCCCAAATCCTCCTGGGAATCGCCTGCGTGTTCGTCAAAATAGATCATGTCGGGACTGTATTTCCGTATGGCGTCATTGACTCTCCACATGAACTGGTTGGCGAAAGGTGAATCAAGAGAGTTCCTTCCGTTTTCGTGTACGGGTCCATACAGGTCTGCCGGGTCGAGTCCTTCCCACCACTGGCCCTGTCCGTCCTGACGGGTAAGCATGGCATCGTACGGTACTCCTGCCTTGTCGCCCCTGCGGTCACTTCTGTACCGCACCGGCATGAACTGACCCCATGTGCGGGCTGGCGTGTTGTGGAAACCTATACCGAATGGCATGTCATATTTACGTGCCACTTCGGCCCAGATGCCCACAATGTCCTGGTGCGGGCCTACATTGACTGAATTCCAGGGCTGGTATTCCGAATCCCAGCAGTCGAAATTGTCATGGTGGCTGCCCATTGCCACAAAATATCTTGCGCCCATCCTGATGTACAGCTGCATCAGGTCATCGGGATCCCACAAGTCGGTTTTCCAATCGCGGCACAATTCCTTGTAGCCGTATTCCGATGGATGGCCGAAATGTTCCAGATGGTATCGGTACTGCTGGCTTCCTTCCATATACATGCCGCGCGCATACCAGTCTCCGTCTTCAGCGGCCGATTGGGGGTCCCAATGTGACCATGCGCCGAACTTGGCTTCGCGCCACCAGGAAGGTACATTGTACAGGCGGCTGATGTCGTTCCAGTCAGTTGAATATTCGCCTGATTCGATTTCAAGCGGCGGCATGTTCCAGATATCGATACCTGCAGTATCGGATTTGGCCGCTACTTGTATCGAGAGCAGAATGGCGGCAATGATGGAACTTGCCTTCATTGGATTGTGAGTTACTTTTCCAGCCAGCCTATCACTTCTCCCTTGGATACCAGAGAACCATGGTCTTTTTCTACAGCTGCAAGATGGCAGTCTGCGGGGGCAATTATGTTCTCGATGAAACTTGCACCGGTTTCCTGGATGGCGCAGATCCAGTCGCCCTTCTTGTACTGCTTGCCGTATGGCGGGTTGCATGACTGGTCAACGAAGTCCAGATCCCAGATCACGCGGCCCTTGACGGGAGCTTCAACTGGTTCGGCATCGGGATGCAGTATGGCACGCTTGTCGGCTGCAGTGAAGTGCTTGACAGGGGCACCTGCGGTTCCGGCCTGAGCCTTTTCCATACGGGCCATGAGGTCCTTGTTGAACTGATCCTTGGCCTGTCCTGACTTGTATTCGCGGTACTGCTTCTCGTGCATGGCGAATTCGAACAGTTCCTCGTCGTCCTGTCCGCGGTCCCAGCCGTTCTCTGCCATTTCCTTTTCGAAACGGGGCAGCTCGTCGGGGTAGAGGACCTGCGGGTCATCGGTATAGAACTCCTTGCCCTGTTCTTTTGCCAACTGGATGATTTCCGGTGCAAGTTCACCCGGCAGTTTGCCTGACTTGCCCAGAACCATGCCCCACATGGCGGGATCCATGCGGGTGAATGGCTTCTCGTCCATTGACTTGGAATACAGGTTCATCAGGGCTGCATTCTTTACGTACTGGCTGAACGGGGTCACAAGGCATGGTGTGCCAAGCATGGGCCATATGCGCTGGACTTCGTCAAAGAGCTCGACCAGAAGCTCGTCTTCAGACAGTTCCTTTTCACCTTTCTTCTTGAGGTTCGTGTTGATGGCTGCGTGCATTCCCTTGAGGTCGGCCATGAGCGAACCCATCATGCCGCCGGGAAGACCGCAACCTACCAGCAGCGAACTCATCAGCGAGTTCTTGGGGTCAATCCAGTAACCCAGGAAATCATCCATGAAGCTCTGTGTCAGACTGCGTGCCTCCATGTATGCCTTCATGTTGATGTCCTTGACCAGGAATCCTGCATCCTTGAGCATGGACTGGATCGTAATTACATCGGGATGGACCTTGCCCCATGACAGGGGTTCCATTGCCACGTCAAGAACGTCACCTCCGGCCTTGGCGACCTCGAGCATGTTTGCTACTGCAAAGCCCGGTCCGTTGTGGCCGTGATACTGGATGATGATGTCCGGGTGCTGTGACTTGATTGCGCTGACAATCTTGCCCAGCATGGCGGGACGGCCTATTCCGGCCATATCCTTCAGGCAGATTTCCTGTGCTCCGCCTTCTATGAGCTGTTCGGCCAGATTGATGTAGTAGTCGGCAGTGTGTACCTTCGAATAGGTGATGCACATGGTGGCCTGGGCTGTCATGCCGGCCTGCTTTGCCCACTTTATTGACGGGATTATGTTGCGCGGGTCATTAAGTCCGCAGAAGATTCTGGTTATGTCAACGCCCTGTGCGTGCTTTACCTTGTACATGAGCTGGCGCACATCGGCCGGAACAGGATTCATGCGAAGCGCGTTGAGTCCGCGGTCCAGCATGTGGGTCTTGATTCCGACTTCGTTGAACGGCTTGGTGAAGGTGCGTACTGCCTGGTTCGGGTTCTCGCCATACAGCAGGTTGACCTGCTCCATTGCACCGCCATTGGTTTCAACACGGTCAAAGCAGCCCATGTCAATGATGACCGGAGCAATCTTTGCCAACTGGTCCTTACGTGGAACATACTTGCCCGATGACTGCCACATATCGCGGTATACAAGACTGAATTGGATTTCCTTCTTCATTTTATTCTATGTTTTTGTATTATTATTCAATAAATCATGCAAAGCAGGGTATATATCCATGCTTTTCTGCAAAAATACAAAAAATGACCGCATATTGCTACACGGTCATGCAAATTATTGCAAAATTGTATGTCTTGTTCTATTGCATTGAGCCAATCAGCAGGAATACCAGTCCTATGAGTACAAGAACCAGATCTATGGCCTTGCTCCTGAGATTCTTTTCCTTGAAAAGCATGGCTCCGCAGAGGAATGATACCACCACACTGCTGCGGCGTATCATGGAAACGACTGAAATCATGGCTCCGTCAAGAGTGAGACTGTAAAAATATGCATAATCGGCCATGGTCAGGAATACGGCAATCAGGACTATGCTCCATTTCCACTGGAACGGGGTGCTCTGATTTCTTCCAGGCCACCAGAGCACGAACAGAACAGCTGTCATCAGGGCCAGCTGGTAGAAATTGCTCCATGCCTGAACGAACATGTTGTTGAAACTGCCCAGCAGGTATTTGTCGAACAGGGCGCTCACGGCTCCCAACAGGGTGGCCATGATTACGCAAAGCACCCATTTGTCGCGTCTGAAGTCAATGCCTTCCTGTCCGGCACTCCGGCTCAGCATGTAGAACGATACTATGGCTATCAGTACGCCGATCCACTGGTAGATGTTCAGATGCTCATGGAAGACCAGCAGTCCTCCCAACAGCACTATGATGGGACGTGTGGCATTGATGGGGCCGAACAGCGTGATGGGCAGATGCTTCATCCCGAAGTAACCGAATATCCATGAACCAAGGACAATGGTTGCCTTGAGCATGATGAGCCGATGCATCTCCCATGAACCGGCAGGAACGAAAAACATGCTGGAGTCCTGAAGTCCGCCACAATGGGACAGGACAGCGAACGGCAGCATGAGCAGACTGCAGAACAGGGTGTTGAGCCACAACACCGGAATGACGGCGTTGCTCTTAAGCGACTGTTTCTTGGAAACGTCGTAGAATCCAAGAAACAGAGCCGATAGAAGAGCAAATCCCCACCACATCAGAACTTGTAGCTGAGACCGAGTCCGAGTATCTCCTTGAACTGGACACGTGCTCCGTGTATTCCGTCCTCATCGATGTACTTGATGTCGTCATCGTACTTGAGGGTTGACTGGAAAGTCAGAGTCACGAACTTGGAAAGGTTCAGGCCTACCAGCATATCCCAGTTCACGTCAATGTTGCCGAATGAATCGTCATATGCGGTGAAAAGGTCGAGAGCAGACTTGAGGGTCATCTTGCCGTTCATCAGCTTGTCGTAGTTGCAGCTTGCCTTGAAGGTGGCACCAAGCTGGGTACGGAGCATCTTGCCCGGGTCAACACCGTAGCGGGTTGAGAACAGGGTGTCGGCAGTGATGGTCAGCTTGCCGGCAACCGGTGAGAAATAGAATGCAAGATTGTCGTTGGGCTTGTAGTCAAGACCGACTGATACGTTAAGGTATGCCGGGGTCAGGAACTTTGAAATGAGGGTCCTGTTGCCTGCGTCATCGTACTGATAGCCGTCAGTCATCTGGGTCTTGAAATCCAGAAGTGCAGCATAGTAAACCTTTTCAGTCATCTGCTGGCCGAATTTGGACGCAAAGTTCAGGTTGTCTATGTTCTTTCTCCAACCGGTCATTTTCGTGTTGTTCTGACCGTAGTTGATGCTCAGGTCATTGGTCCATGAGGTCTTGTCCTGCTTGTAGTTCAAGGAACCGTTCAGGTAGGCGTTTGAAGCGACTGAGTTGTCTCCGCCCTCACTCCAGTTGGTGAATGAAGTCTGTGAGAAGTTGATACCAGTAATTCCGCTGTGTACCCATGGAGTCTCCTCCTGGGCCATAGCAAACATCGGTGCCAGTAAGGCCAGAATGAAAAGTTTTGTCTTCATATTGTTTTATAGGTTTGTATTCCGGCTGCAAATTTACTCATTTGGGCCCATATTTTTTTCTGAAAGTCAGACCTTTTCGCTGAGTTCGAGCCAACGCAGCGTGATTTCGTCATTCCGTTCTATGATTTCACCTATCCGGGCCGATTTGGCCTGCAGTTCATCGTATGGCAGGGAGCCGCTGTTCAGCGCCTCTTCAAGCTGTGCCTTTTCTTTCTCCAACTGCTCCAGTTCGGCTTCAATCTGTTCCATCTCACGCTTTTCCTTGTAGGTCAGCTTCATGGGATTGGCGGTCTTGACGGGCTGCTGACGGGGCTTGGCTTTGGCGGTCTGCGCATCGGCCTTCTCCTGATCCTCCTTGAGCACCTTGTATTCCATGTAGTCGCTGTATGATGACGGGAAGTCGGTTATCCTGCCGTTTCCTTCAAAGACGAACAGATGCTGCGCTATCTTGTCCATGAAGTAGCGGTCATGGGAAACGGCTATGACGCAGCCCTTGAACTGGGCTATGTACTCTTCCAGTACCTGCAGGGTCATTATGTCAAGGTCGTTGGTGGGCTCGTCAAGAATCAGGAAATTAGGACTGCGCATAAGGATGGTGCACAGGTAGAGCCTGCGCCTTTCGCCTCCTGACAGCTTGCTCACATAACTGTACTGTGTCTTTGGCGGGAACAGGAACTTCTGCAGGAACTGGCCAGCCGACATGCGCCTTCCGTCATCGAGCTCTATATGGTCGGCAATGGCGGTGACCACGTCAATGACCCGGGCGTCTTCGGGGAAAGAGAGTCCTTCCTGTGCATAGTATCCTATCCTGAGCGTGGTGCCGCGGTCAATGCTTCCGCTGTCGGGCTGGACAATTTCAAGCAACATTTTCAGGAAGGTGGATTTGCCCACTCCGTTTTCGCCGACTATTCCCACCTTCTCCATCTTGGTGAAGATGTAACTGAAATCGTCAAGTATTATCTTGTCGTCAAACGCCTTGCTCACGTGTGACAACTCGAAAATCTTCTTTCCTATGTACGATGCCTTGACGTCAAGTGCCACGTTGCGCTCTTCGCGGCGGTGCTGCAGGCGTTCTTCCAGATCATGGAACGATTCCTTGCGGTAACGGGCCTTGCCTCCGCGGGCGCATGGCATGCGGCGCATCCAGTCCAGCTCGTGGCGGTACAGATTCAGGTCGCTTTCGCGTTGTGATGCTTCGGCATCAATCCTTTCCTGCCGTTTTTCCAGATAATAGCTGTAGTTTCCGTTGTATGAGTATGCTCGGAAATCGTCAATCTCAATTATGCGGTTGCAGACGCGGTCCAGCAGATATCTGTCATGGGTGACCATGAGCAGGGTGAGCCTGCTAGCCGAAAGGTATTCCTCAAGCCATTCTGTCACTTCCACGTCCAGGTGGTTGGTGGGCTCGTCGAGAATCAGGAAATCCGGGTTGGTCATCAGGGCCTGAGCCAGGGCAACGCGTTTGGCCTGACCGCCAGAAAGCTGGTCAACCGGCTTCTCGAAGTCATTGACTTCAAGCATGGTGAGCAGTTGGCGGGCCTTGAGCCGCAGTTCCTCGTCATGTGACGGACAGCAGGCGTCCAGCGTGCCGAGCCCCTTGGTGAAGACGGGAGTCTGGACCAGATATGCAACACGTATGTCACGACGGAAAGTAATGCTGCCGCTGCGGTAATCGGCATCACCGGCAATCACGTCAAGCAGGGTGCTCTTGCCCTGGCCGTTGCGGGCTATCAGCCCGACTTTTTCGCCTTGGGCTATGTTCATTGTCAGTCCGTCAAAAATGATCCTGTCTCCGAACGATTTGCATAGCCGGTCAATCTGGAGAATGCTTTCCTGTGCCATTCGTATCAAACTGGATATTGCCTGATGGCGCTGTTGTTGGTGAATTCCGATTCTCCGGCATTGAAGGTCCTGAATCTGACCGATGCCTGGCAGCATACAGGGCCTTGCGCCTTTGCTATGCTGAAGTGCCACAGGTCGGGTTCATCGGCCTCATTGCAGAAAGAGGTTTCGAGCGTGTCTCCAAGAAATGATTCGTGGACAAAACGCATGCTGACCATATCAGTGACATGGCTTTTCACATAGTCTATGTCAAGTGCATCAATGGCGGTCTTGAGATAAGTCAGGTTGCTGATGTGACTGTTGAAGTCGGTGTCGCTGGTGCCGGTGATGTGGACAGCTACGGCACTTCCCTCCAGAGGATCATGAAAACGGGGACGGCGCTTTTCAACAGCATGGTCTTCAAAGACCTGCTGCCGGTTCAGAATGTCGCGGCTTACAACTGGCTGCCGGCTTTCCGTTTCAAGAATGGCCCAGTTGCTGGTACCTTCAATCACGGTACGGCCCCTGTTGATGAAACGGTAGTCGCACGCTACCTTGACCGAAGGGCGGGCTGACAGCCAGAGCTCGATTTCCATGCAGTCACCCCACATGGGGAGCGGTCCGGGAATCTGGAAGGTAAAATCAGTGATAATCCACATGAGACCTTTCTTGCGGAGGTCGAAAGCGGCACATTCGTAATATGCCATATATGATGCATAGCAGTCCTGGAACAGCTGGGCTATGCCGGCAACCGACAGACGGAAATCTGCATCCATCTGAGCGCTTGTCACGGTGTATTTCTTTCTGTATTTGTCCATTGCGTCTTGCGTACCGGTTATTCCAGAGTCAGGTCACCGGGGCGTATCCATCCGGCTTTTCTCATGAAATGTCCGATAACGGGTGTCAGTACGGCAGGGAGTACTATAGCTATGAGCAGCAGTCCTGTCCAGTCCATTGCGGTAACGGCTGCGCGGGTGCCTGCAGCTATCTCGTCCATCCATCCGGTATAAACACCGATGGGACCTACCAGCCCGCATGTTCCCATACCCGATGCTATGGCCGGTCCGTTCATCTCAAGATGAAATACGCATGTGGCGATAGGGCCTGTTATTGCCGATACCAGGGTGGGGGCTATCCAGATTCTGGGATTCCTGACAATGTTGCCCATCTGCAGCATGCTGGTGCCTATGCCCTGTGATACGATTCCGTTCCACCGGTTTTCTTTGAAACTGAGAACGGCAAATCCCACCATCTGTGCACAGCAGCCTGCCAAGGCGGCTCCACCTGCCAGTCCGGTCAGACTCAGTGCGGCGCAGATGGCTGCACTGCTGATAGGCAAAGTCAGGGCCATACCTACAATGACTGACACTATGATTCCCATGAGCAGCGGCTGTCTGGCGGTTGCCCACATTATAATATTGCCTATCCAGCTGGCGGCCTGGCCAATTCCCGGTGCCCACCAGTAGGCGAGTCCGATACCGACTCCGATGGTGACAAGAGGTGTTACAAGTATGTCAATCCTGGTTTCCTTCGATACGGCCTTTCCGAATTCGGTGGCAAACAGAGTTATGACATAGACGGCCAGAGGACCGCCTGCTCCGCCAAGTTTGTTGGCTGCTGCACCGACTGCGAGCATTGAGAACAGGACCAGTGCAGGCGCTTTCAATGCGAGTGCTATCGAGGCAGCCATGGCAGGTCCGGCCATGCTCTTTGCAAAGTTGCCTATCTCGACAAGCCAAGGAATACCGGCCTGTTCACCTATGGTTGAGATTATTGTGCCAATGAGCAGTGATGCGAACAGACCCTGCGCCATTGCACCCAGGGCATCGACTCCGTATCGGTGTCCCGACACTTCTATGTTCTTCCTTTCAAGGAACGATTTGAAATTTGGCATGACACCTTATATTATATGGTTATTGCAGTTTTCTGTAGTGGATTCTCTTCGGTTCCTCGTAACCCAGTTGTGAGATCTTGTACTGCTCGTATTCGCTGTACGAACCTTCGTAGAAGACAACCTTGCTGTCACCTTCGAATGACAGGATATGGGTGCAGATGCGGTCAAGGAACCACCGGTCATGACTTACTACAACAGCGCAGCCGGCAAAATCGTCCAGACCTTCTTCCAAAGCTCGCAGTGTGTTGACATCAATGTCGTTGGTGGGCTCGTCCAGCAGCAACACGTTGCCCTCTTCCTTCAGGGCCATGGCCAGCTGCAGACGGTTGCGTTCGCCGCCCGACAGCATTCCGCACTTCTTTTCCTGATCGGCTCCGGTAAAGTTGAAGCGTCCCAGATAGGAGCGGGCGTTGATGTCGCGGCCGCCCATGCGTATCAGTTCGTTGCCTCCGCTTACCACCTGGTATACGCTCTTTTCGGGGTCGATATCCTTGTGCTGCTGGTCAACGTATGCAATCTTGACAGTCTCGCCAATCTCGAAACTGCCCTTGTCAACCTGTTCAAGACCCATGATGAGACGGAACAGTGTGGTCTTGCCGGCGCCGTTCGGACCTATCACGCCTACTATGCCGTTTGGCGGCAGCGAGAAATTCAGGTCATCGAACAGAAGTTTGTCGCCGAAGGCCTTCTGCACGCCCTTGGCTTCGATTACCTTGTTACCAAGACGGGGACCGTTGGGGATGAATATCTCAAGTTTCTCTTCCTTTGCCTTCACGTCTTCGTTCATCAGCTTGTCATATGAATTCAGACGTGCCTTGCCTTTGGCCTGACGTGCCTTCGGAGCCATGCGTACCCATTCGAGTTCGCGCTCCAGGGTCTTGCGGCGTTTTGAGGCCTGCTTCTCCTCCATGGCCAGGCGCTGTGATTTCTGTTCCAGCCAGCTTGAGTAGTTGCCCTTCCATGGAATGCCTTCACCGCGGTCAAGTTCAAGAATCCATCCTGCTACGTTATCAAGGAAATAACGGTCATGAGTGACTGCAATGACTGTACCGGCATATTGGTTCAGATGCTGCTCCAGCCATCCTATGCTCTCGGCATCCAGATGGTTGGTAGGCTCGTCAAGAAGCAGAATGTCAGGCTGCTGGAGCAGCAGGCGGCACAGTGCCACACGACGGCGTTCGCCTCCTGACAGCACTCCGCATTTCTGGTCCTCGGGCGGACAGCGCAGAGCATCCATGGCCTGTTCCAGACGGTTGTCAATGTTCCAGGCATCGGTTGCATCGATTATATCCTGAAGTTCGGCCTGACGTGCCATGAGGGCATCCATCTTGTCCTGGTCTTCATAATATTCGGGAAGTTCGAACTTGTGGTTGACTTCGTCATATTCATTCAGCGCGTCATAGATTGCCTGTACACCCTCCATGACCGATTCCTTGACGGTCTTTTCAGGGTCAAGCTGCGGTTCCTGAGGCAGGTATCCTACACTGTATCCGGGTGAGAAGACCACCTGACCTTGGTAGCTCTTTTCAATACCTGCTATGATTTTGAGCAGGGTCGATTTACCTGAACCGTTCAGTCCTATGATGCCGATCTTGGCTCCGTAAAAGAATGAGAGATATATGTCCTTAAGTACCTGGCGGTTGTTCTGGAAAGCCTTGCTTACGCCAACCATTGAGAAGATTATCTTCTTGTCGTCAGTAGTCTGTGCCATAGATTTGTCTTATTTTTGTTCGCGAAATTAAAAAAAATGCGTCAAACCGACAACAATTGTCAGGCTTGTACGTCTTCATAGCAAATACACTTGAAAACAATATGAGAGCAAGATTTTTTGCCGCAGCATTTGCAGCACTTTTCATGCTGCCGGCCTTTGCACAGGAAAGAAGAGTTTATGAATCCGATGAATTCGGACCGATTGGCCGTGGCGAGGGATGGGCACGCCGTTTCGCGCACAGCATGGTTGACGGTTTCCTGGGCTCGGAATATTATGTCGAAGATACTCCGGAAGAGGAGACGGTCATCATGTCAATTGATGATGACAATGGGAATAATGTAAAGGTAACAAGAAAGCATTACGGTCCCGGACATACTCCAGACGCATATATTGGACTCAATGTCCTGGCAGGACCGAATTCAATGAATCCTGCACCAGGCCTTCCTCAACGCACGGGCAAGGGCTTTGAATGGAGTCTGTCATTGGGACAGTGGGGCTACCATATGAGCCGGAACGTAGGTGTCAATACTGCTGTTTATCTGACCCGTTCCCGCTACTGGCTGACCAGAGACAATTATCTGGACTGGGACGGACACTGGAATCTTTCGCTCATGAATGGCGAATTTGAAGGTCGTGATGTGAGACAGGGTTATCTGCGTTACTGGAGTTTCAGGGTTCCTTTCTGTTTTGAATTCTGCTCTTCATCGAAACGCGGACCGTTCCTGGCTTTCGGTCCCGAACTTGAGTACCGTTTCGGCGATGTTTCCAAGGTGAGACTGTCAAACGGCGAAAAGTGCAAGGTTACCGGCGACCTGAACATGAATCCCTTGGCTGTGAATGCTCTTGTACGTGTGGGTATCAATAACTTCGGAGTGATTGCCCGCTATTCCTTTACCGAACTTTTCCAGAGTTCCGGTCCGGTTGAGTGCTATCCCATCATGATAGGCATCTCAACATCGTTCTGACAAGGCGACGAGCCGAACAAGCTGAACAGGAAGCCGAACAGGGGACAGGAACCGTTCCGTTCTTTTTTGAACGGAACAAGACGGATCGTAGCCATGTCGTTCTGTGAGCCAAAGA
>JAZUEH010000165.1:0-2708 GCA_045640065.1 Bacteroidaceae bacterium | reverse complement strand
TGCCGAAATTCCGACCTTACCTATTTTGGTAGAGAACGACGCGGAGGGGAACCAGTTGTCCTGTTTGCGGCTCAGGTCATTCGTTCCGGCGATATCGTTGTAGATAAAATCGACGTGCTCATACCGCACACCGGCACTGAGTTGTCCGAATTTGAGGGGCAGAGCGTATTCGGCAAAGCCGGCTATCGTATTCTCCTTGATTTCAGATTCGGAGAACGCTATTTCAGCAAAGTCGATGTTGTGCTGCTGCCAGGTCTTTGCATAGGTTTCTTCCATACCTGCCTGGATTTGTCCTTTCCCTAATGGATATTTGAACACAAGCTTGCTGGCAAACATGGCGGAGGAATTGTCCACGTCACTTTTAATATTCCGTGGCTCGAGCTGGCTGAACTCCTTGATGACAGTTCTGTTCGATTCGTCATTCGTTTGAAAATCTGTATTGAATTCAATCTCAAGTTTATCCGCCTTTCCGCTATAGTACACATTGCCCAGCCAACCGCCGCTTTTCAGCATGTTGCAGTCATTAGCAGATGCAAGGTGGTCGATTATTTGGCTGTTCATGAAGACATCTTCTTCGACTGATTCCTTATAATTACCGAACAGCTGTGCCTTGTTCTGAACCTGAAAGCCCACGGAATGGTTCTCATTTATCTGCCAATTTATTCCGAACAGGGCCTGGGTACCTCCTGCATGCTGTCTGATGTCCATTGTTCCTTTTTGCTCGTAGAATTTGCCGGAGACATATGCACCCTCCCATAGGTCAGCATACTCATAGCTATGGTTGTCCCAGTATGTCAGTTTGCCGATAAAGTCAATGCTGCCCTTCCTGTAGTTAAAGTCCAGGACTGTCCACGAAGGGTCGAAACCCTTTGTGGTCAAATACTTCCTTGCCTCGCTGGTAAGTGCGAAACTGAATCCTTCACCCTGCCGCCTGACAGTCCTGATGCGGACCACAGACTTGATTTCGCCTCCGTATGCAGCACCGGGGTTGTTCACGACTTCGATTGAACGGACCTCTTCCGACATGAGGCTGCGGAGCTCGTCCGGGTCAAGCACCCTGCGTCCGTTGATATAGTACACCGGAACTCCTCTTCCTATCACTTCGAGTTCCCCGCCATGTTTGATCATTCCCGGTATCTTGGCCATCAGGTCCTGTGCATTGCCAGCGTGCTCCAGTACAGATCCGGATATATTTGTCACCACAGCATCGCCTTTAAGTTCAGTTCGTGGCAGTTGCGCCTGGACTACTGCTCCTTCCAATGTCAGCTGGTCCTCTTCCAAAGCCAGATCACCGACATTCAAGACCTGACCAGATACCGTAATTTCTTTATCAGTGTCCTTATAACCGACCAAAGTCACTTTCAAGATAGCAGGACCATTCGCCGCTTTCAGCTCAAAACTGCCATCCTCTTCAGCCATGGTCCCGTTGACCACTGTACTGTCTGCATGCAGCACGGCCACAGTCGCAAATCCAATCGGTTCACTTGATTTCTTGTCAATGATTCTTCCTTTGATAGCGGACTCGTTCTGTCCGAAGCATACCGCAGCGCTTGCCACCAGCAGTAATGCCGCCATAAAAATGATTCTCTTCATACTACTTTTTTGTTGAATTATTGAATAGTTCTGGCATTGCATGCTGCCAGAGCCACTGTACAAAGAGAAGGATTTCCGCATTAACCTCAAAATCTTAGGGACAGATGCCAAAAACGCGGTGCAATTGTCAAGATTCGGGATGATTGGAACTCTTTTCCAAACACGGCAGTTTCCTTTCCAAATATCCCAAACAGCGTTCTATTCCAGCCATTATTTTGTCTTTTATGTGATATGACGTATCATTGTACCATGAAACATATCCCTCGTGTCATACTTACCGACTATCTCATCTATAGTATCGGATTTTTCCTCTTCATCGTGTTGCTTGAACCATTCGGGACACGTGACTTCATCAAGGCCAACGCAAATCCATACAATTATTATGTGATAGAGGCCATCTGCTTCTTCCTCATTTTGATGTTGTGTGAACTGGTTACTTCCTTTCTCTGCCATTTACCAGCCGACTATTCTCAACCTATGGAATATCAAGTCAGGAGGCTGCTCTGTTTAGCCATCCCTTGCATGCTGATCAATACGGTGTTCGATGGAGAGTTCTTCGTCATCATCAACTATGGGTGGGGGCATTGGGACCATTTGTGGTGTGATAGTGATGGCAACATGACGCTCCAATGGTTCTGCCATGATCTGAAAGAAACTGTCTCTGTCGGAGCTTTTGTCATCGCCTATTATATCTTCGTCACTTATAATCGTGTTCAACGATACCAAATTGAAGAACTTCAGTCACTCAATAGCCAGTTCGAAGCAGAACGCCAGACAAAGCGGAATCCGAGATTGCCGGAGAGGGTGAGGCTGCAAGGCGAAAGCAAAGAGACTATCATCCTCAATCCCTCAGACATCCTCTATATAGAATCAGTATCCAACTACGTGAACATAGTGTTTTTCACTGGACAGGACCTCATGCAGAAGCGACTGCGTTGTTCACTGCATGACATCGAAGATATGCTGTCGCCATATTCCTTCATCATTCATATCCATCGTGCTTTCCTTGTAAATCTGAACTTCATTACTCAAGTTTCAGGTAATGCCGCTGGGTATAAGCTCCAGCTATTCGGATCGGAGAAGGTACTTCCTGTCTCGAAAGCAAATGTGCCGGC
>JAZUEH010000164.1:0-13248 GCA_045640065.1 Bacteroidaceae bacterium | reverse complement strand
GCTCCACCGCTGAAAGACAGCCAACTGGCAGCATATGATAGAATCTATAACCGCTATTGGACGCCAAACTTCATATTTTTTGTACTTTTGCACGAAAGAACAAACATTTGCCAAATACAATATGAAGGAATACAAGAGAATTCTGGTAACATCGGCCCTGCCATACGCCAACGGCCCGTTGCACATCGGTCATCTTGCCGGCGCGTACGTCCCGGCTGACATTTATGTACGCTATCAGCGTCTTATGGGAAAGGACGTGATGTTCATAGGCGGAAGTGACGAACACGGTGTGCCTATCACGATACGCGCCAAGAAAGAAGGCGTGACACCACAGGACATCATTGACCGCTACCACTACCAGATGAAGGACACCTTCAAGGGTATGGGCATATCGTACGACATCTACGGCCGCACCAGCAGCGACACACACAGCAAGCTGGCATCGGACTTCTTCCGCAAGCTGTACGACAACGGCAAGTTCATCCAGAAGACCAGCGAGCAGTATTATGACGAAGAGGCCCACATGTTCCTGGCTGACAGATACATCACCGGCGAATGCCCCCACTGCCACTACGAGAAGGCATACGGAGACCAGTGCGAGAAGTGCGGCACATCGCTTTCACCTACCGAACTCATCAACCCGACCAGTACCGTAAGCGGCAGCAAGCCGGTCATGAAGGAGACCACACACTGGTATCTGCCTCTGGAGCAGTATCAGGAGTGGCTTGAGAAATGGATTCTCGAGGGACACAAGGAATGGCGTCCCAACGTATACGGACAGTGCAAGAGCTGGCTTGACATGGGTCTGCAGCCGCGTGCCGTGAGCCGTGACCTTGACTGGGGCATTCCCGTTCCGGTTGAAGGCGCTGAAGGCAAGGTCCTGTATGTGTGGTTCGATGCGCCCATAGGATACATCTCCAACACCAAGGAATTCTGCGATGCACATCCCGAGCGCGGCAGCTGGGAGACATGGTGGAAGGACCAGGACACCCGTCTTGTCCATTTCATTGGCAAGGACAACATTGTATTCCACTGCATTGTGTTCCCGTCAATGCTGAAGGCCGAAGGCAGTTACATCCTGCCCGACAACGTCCCCAGCAACGAGTTCCTGAACCTTGAGGACGACAAGATCTCGACCTCACGCAACTGGGCCGTATGGGTTCACGAATATCTTGAGGATTTCCCGGGAAAGGCCGATGTGCTGCGTTACGTACTGACCGCCAATGCCCCCGAGACCAAGGACAACAACTTTACATGGAAGGATTTCCAGGCACGCAACAACAATGAGCTGGTGGCCATCTACGGCAACTTCGTGAACCGCGCCCTGGTCCTGACCCAGAAATATTTTGACGGGACTGTTCCCGCATGCGGCCAGCTGACCGATTATGACAAGGATACCCTGAAGGAGTTCGCCGATGTCAAGACCCAGCTGGAATCGCTGCTCGAGAACTTCAAGTTCCGCGAGGCACAGAAGGAAGCCATGAACCTGGCCCGCATAGGCAACAAGTATCTGGCCGACACCGAACCGTGGAAACTGGCAAAGACCGATATGGAACGTGTCAAGACCATCCTGAACATTGCCCTGCAGCTCTGCGCCAACCTGTCCATAGCATTCGAGCCGTTCCTGCCGTTCTCAAGCGAGAAGCTCCGTAACATGATAGGCCTTGACAGCGTCCAGTGGAACCGTCTGGGTTCGATTGACCTTCTGCCTGCCGGGCACAGGCTCGGCAAGCCGGAACTGCTGTTCGAGAAGATTGAGGATGAAGTAATTGAAGCCCAGATCCAGAAGCTCCTCAAGACCAAGGAAGAGAATGAGAAGAAGGCCGCTGCCGAAAAGCCGGCTGACCCCATCAAGCCCGACATTGAATTCAGCGAATTCGAAAAGCTGGACATCAGGGTAGGCACCGTTCTGGAATGCTGCAAGGTTCCAAAAGCCGACAAGCTGCTCCAGTTCAGGATCGATGACGGTCTTGGCGGCCGCACCATCCTGTCAGGCATAGCACAGTGGTACAAGCCCGAGGAGCTTGTCGGAAAGCAGGTCTGCTTCATTGCCAACCTTGCCCCCCGCAAGATCCGCGGCATTGAGAGCCAGGGAATGATTCTGAGCGCACTTGATGCCGATGACACCCTGGCCGTAACCGCTGTCCAGAAGCCTGTGAAGCCGGGCAGCCACGTTTGCTGATGGAAGAGATCCTGAGATGGATTGAAGAGTCGGTGATTCCCTGCTACGATGCGTTTGACAGGGGTCACCGCCGGGATCATGCCAGACACGTGTTGCAGACGGCATTGGACCTGGCAAGACATTATGACGTTGACCCCAGGATGGTTGCAGTGGCAGCCGCTTGCCATGACCTGGGGCTTTCCCTGGACCGCAAGACCCACCATCTGGAATCAGGAAGGATAATCAGACAGATGGAGAAACTGAACGAATGGTTCAGCCGTGACCAGATTGAAACCATAGCCCAAGCGGCCGAGGACCACAGGGCATCGTCGCCAGTCCCGCCCAGATCAATCTACGGCATGATTGTAGCCGAGGCCGACCGCCAGATAATACCTGAAACCGTAATCCGCAGGACCGTACAATACGGAATAAGGAACTTCCCTGAAATGAACCGTGAACAGCAGTTCGACAGGACTGTCGCTCATCTCAAGGAAAAATACGGACCTGACGGATACATGAAGCTGCTCATTCCCGAATCACCCAATGCTGCTGGACTTGAACAGTTGCGCAGTCTTATGGAAGACCGTGAACGGCTGTTCCGGATATTCTGTCCCATCTTTGACGAGGAATCCTTAACGGGAATCCGCTGAAACCACTGCATTTTATTTTTTTACCATTTATTATTGGTTTTTGAAAGGAAATCATATATTTGCGGGTAACTAAACATTTATTCCGCAGTGGACTTTCCAACCAAAACTTACACCAATAATTATGAGAAAAGGACTTTACTTCCTGTCATTGGCGGCAGTGACGTCAATGCCAATCCTGGCACAGGACCAGCCTGACGGACCGGTACGTACCGATCAGGACTCCAAGGTCATCTATTTCCAGGACTTTGAAAAAAGTTATGAGTCATGGTCAACCGATCCTTCAGACTCGATTGTAGGAATGTCGTACTACGACACCCAGACATCCCCTTCAGCTTCGACTGTCGGTTCTCTGAGCATCTATCCGATTGTAAGGGACACCACTGTGTACCTGTATGACATTGTGGACACCGGTGGTGAACCGGAAGATTTTTCTGAAGATGACTTCAGCCTTCCAAATGACAAGGACGATCCCTCAAGACAGAATGACTTTGACATGTTTGGAGCCGACGGCGGACAGCAGTACCTGAAGTACTATGCCGGTTTGAGCAACGGAGCCACCAACGGTGTCCAGCCCAATTACCGCCGAAACCTTGATGTGCGTGGTGTTCCAATTGAAGAGATGACCTCGTACCGCATTTCCATGCTCCTTAAAGTCGAGTCGCTGGGTTCGTCAGTCCCGACATTCCGTGCCGACTTGAGACGCGGCACCTCAAGGTGCAACAGCCCTCTGTCAATGGGCTATCAGAGCGATGAGGCCAACTACATGTACAACAACTCATTTGAATTTGAAACCACACAATTTGAAGAAGGTTGGGACAGAGTGACATTCATGGCGTATTTCACAACCGATTCCATTGCACAGCGTTATATGTATGCCGGCAGTTACAACAGCAGTTGGGCAGATTTCTGGAGCTGGACGCCGGATCCTGTCAACAGCCCGGATAAGGCGCTCAAATATGTTGTCCAGCCTGACCACTATTACCTGCGTCTGGCATTCTCCACGGACTCGACAATATACAGCGTTGACAACCTGTCACTGACCAAATCATGGATAGGTGGTGTCGAGCACTACAAGGACATGTTGCGCGTCGACTTCGGTTATGACACTGACATGGACAAGATCTGCGCCAAGGCAAAGGCTGAAACCAACATCGATGCAGTCGAACTTCCAGGTGAATACTTCAAGGTATGGGGTCTTGACAGCAATGACCAGGAGTGGTATGAAGTTGAAATCAATTCAGCCGAATATCACGGTGACGGATACATGTACATGTGGACCAAACCTTTCAACGAGGGAGGCATAGAATATCCCAACGAATTCGAAGGCTACGATTCCATACTTGTAACCTTCCACAACCCTGTAGACCGCGAAGACCTGTGCCTGCACTATGACGGCAAGCTTTTCCCGAAGGCAAATGATATTGAATGGATCAAGGCAGGAAAGACACTTCCCGATTTCAGCAACGAGATTTCGACAATGAACCCGAATATCGGCAGGGATGTATACTCGCTCAAGAACCTCCCGCCTGTTGTCCAGTCCATGCCGTGGGAAGACGGTTCATTCGGCCTTGACGGTTCCAAGAGAGAACTCACTTTCAATTTCTCAAAACAGCTTGCCTATGACAACAAGGGCGAGTCATCAACGCTTGCATTCCTGCGTGTGACAAAGAGCGGAGTCAAGGAAATATGGACAGTCAAGGAATCAACTCCCACATACACAACCTTCGAACGTCCGGCAACTGCCACAGGCAATCTTGACGGCGAATACCAGTTCGAGATTCTGAACATCAAGGGAGCCAGCACGAACTACGCAGACAATGTCACCTTCACATGGGAATTCGGCAACTTCGATCTGAATCCCAGTGACGAGGTTGTCCTCAAGACCAACTGGTCAGCCGAAGTCACCGAGACAAACCGTCCTATCCCTACAAGCATAGTGATCTGGAATGACAAGGACGGCTTCGTGTTCGGAGACGGCACAGGCGATGACGGACGCGGAAACTGGCTGTACCTTACCGACCCGAATCCCAACGGCTATGACTGCGGCATGTTCATGTCGGCACGCCACAAGGGCAAGGACACCAACGGCAACGTTTATCTGGGTCTTGTCGAACCTATCCATATCAAGCCCGGCAAGTATTCGATCTCATTCATCTGCGGCACACGCGATGCAACATCCAGAACCGTTCTGTCATTCTTCAAATATTCAATCGCAGGCAAGAGCGAAGAAGACATTGAGGCCGATATCCAGGGCATGACAGGCAGCGACAAGACCGTGAACGGCAAGACCGTGATCAGCGAGTTCACACCGACCTGCATACATCCGGAAAGCCAGTGGGACAGCAAGAAATGGCCTGCCAATTATGATTCCTATTCCTTCATCTTCGAGATTGCCGAAGAAGCCGACTACGTATTCGATTTCACAATCGACAACGTAAAGGCCAATGTAGGTCCCGTAGTCAGTGACATTACCATCAAGCCGGTTGCCAGCATCTCGGCACCATACGTATCGGCATTCAACGGAGCAATGGCAAGCGCCAAGGCAAGACAGGCTCTTGCAAAGGCCGAGGTCAAGTACCAGGGTCCTGCATTCAACGATTTCGGCAAGCTGATCGACAGCTACGAAGGCTGGCAGAGCACAGCTCCCAGCAAATACAACGAGACCGTAAGCATTCTGAATGAAGGAGCTGAAACAATGAAGCTGCGCATGGACACCGTTGACCGCTACATCAAGCACTACGGTGAGGTTGCAGACAAGCTGGCCGAATTTGAAGGCACTGAAAACGGCAAGCTCAAGACCGTCCAGGCCCTGCAGCAGCTTTATGATGACAATGCCGGATTTGACTTCACTGCAGCATCGGCCACCAATGCCAAGCTGACTGAAATCATCCAGTCATTCGATGACGGCATTGATGCCATTGACGCACGTCTGGACAACATGGAACTGTTCACCGACAAGCTTGCCCAGATCAATGCACAGCTGAATGACAGCACATCACAGACCGGATTTGACGAATTCGCCCAGATGCAGAGCGTTTACGACCAGTACAAGGACGCTGACATCGTGACCCCGACCGACGAGGAACTGGCACAGATGTATGATGCCATCTGCAACGGTTACAACAATTTCGTCTTCAAGGTCCAGTACATTGATGCCATGACCCGCAGGATCAAGGCTCTGTTCGCCCTGAACGAGCAGCTGGAATGGGACTTCAACGGACAGAAGGAAGACATCCAGGCCGAAATCGATGCATTGCAGGACGGTGATGCCAATCTTGAAAACATGCTTGAGACAGCCGCCAGGTACATGATAAACAAGAAGTTCTCGGAAGGCAGCACTCTTGAAGGCATTGATGCAACTGCCCTCATCCCGAACTATTACCTCTATGCAGTTGCCGAGGGTGTAGCAGATATGGAGGACAAGGATGACTTCTCAAGAATTGCCCGCGACAGGGATGTGTCCACCGTATTCCCGAACTGGACCGTCAATTACAGCAGCGGTTCCGTTTATCCGGGCAACAAGACCTTCGACTGGAAGAAGGAGGCACACACATTCGTAGCCGGTCTGTATACCGCAGTGAGCACAACCTGCGAAATCATCACCGACCCGCTGAATGACCTGCCGGCAGCATTCTACCAGGCAAGGGCTGACTTCAACCTGAACAACGTGTCGAACTCGAAGTTTACGGTATATGTTGACGGAGATAAGCTGTATGACGAAACCCTGTCAAAGAAGAACGCGGTTACATCATACACGTTCGACAGCATCCGGATCAACGGCAATGAACTGCAGCTCAGATACAAGCTCAGCAGCGCATCGGGTTCAGGAAACGTACACTTTGCAGGTGTTGGACTGGTTATCGAATGCCCGGTCGAGGGTGTTGACTATGCAGGCGCAGCTGCCGGTATCAAGGCCGAGCTGGATGCCATTGCCACATTCGTCGACACTCCTGCAACAAGCGTGCAGACCAGATACTACGGGATTGACGGCCGTATGATTGACGCTCCGAAGTCCGGTCAGATTGCAATACGCAAGACCGCACTTGGAAACGGCAGCACTGTTGTTGAAAAGATACTGGTCAAGTAAAGTTGCCAATACGGCATTTCCTGACCTGAAATGAAAACCGGCGGAAGGCAATGATGCTTTCCGTCGGTTCTGTTTTGGAAAACCAGACTAATGATGTATTTTTGATACCGATATGGAAAAGACGGTAGCGGTTATACTTGCAGCAGGAAGCGGTTCCAGAACGGGGCTCGCTGTTCCCAAGCAGTTTCTCATGCTTGGCGGAAAGACAGTCCTGGAACATTCTGTACAGACTTTCCATGACCATGCGGGGATTGATGAGCTGGTCATCGTGACATCGGCCCTGTACTTTGACAGGGTCAGGCAGATTGTCGCGGATAACGGCTGGAACAAGCCCCTGCAGATTCTTGAAGGCGGGCGGGAGCGTTATGACTCCAGTCTTGCAGCCGTACGCGCCTATGAAGGGCAGCCGGACACCGTCATGCTGTTCCACGATGCTGCCAGACCTCTTGTATCGGCCGATATCATATCGGACTGTCTGGAGGCCATGAAGACCTGCAACTGCGTTGACGTTGCCATACCGGCAGCCGATACGGTTGTCCAGTGTGACAGCGAAGGAAAACACATGCAGTCTGTGCCGGACCGCAGTCTCATGTGGCAGATGCAGACACCCCAGTGTTTCCGGCAGCATACCATCCAGGAGGCATACCGCATTGCCCTGGCCGACCCTGGGTTCAAGGCCACCGATGACTGCGGTACCGTATTGCGCTATCTTCCCCATGAAAAGGTGGGAATTGTACGCGGCAGCCGCAGCAACATGAAACTGACATACGCAAGTGACCTTGGCCTGCTGGAATACATGATT
Source organism: Bacteroidaceae bacterium (assembly GCA_045640065.1). Classification (GTDB taxonomy): domain Bacteria; phylum Bacteroidota; class Bacteroidia; order Bacteroidales; family Bacteroidaceae; genus Colenecus. Next base: position 5,548 of record JAZUEH010000164.1, on the reverse strand, counting down.
GGACAAAACAAGAAAGACTGACCGATATGAAGATAATGATCCTTGGCACCGCCTATCCGTACCGCGGAGGAATGGCCGATTTCAACGAGCGTCTGGCGCATCAGTTCATCAATGAAGGGCATGAGGTGAAAATCTGGACATTCACGCTGCAGTATCCGTCATTCCTGTTCCCCGGCAAGACCCAGTACTCGCCCGACCCTGCGCCCGAGTCACTGGACATAACGCGCAAGCTCAGTTCCGTCAATCCGCTGAACTGGATATCGGTGGGCCGTCAGGTACGCAAAGAGCACCCTGACATACTCATAGTACCGTTCTGGATGCCGTTCATGGGACCATCGTTGGGTACGGTGGCAAGAATTGCCCGCAAGGGCGGCACCCGCTGCATTGCCATCCTGCACAACATGATCCCCCACGAGCACAAGCCGGGTGACAAGGTACTGGCACGCTATTTCACAAAATCGGTCGATGGATTCACAGCCCTGTCGGAATCGGTGCTGGCCGACATCAGCCTGTTCGATACGGTCAAGCCGCGCACGTTCTGCCGCCATCCGCTGTATGACAGCTTCGGAGCCCACGCCACACGTGAGGAGTCAGTCGCTTTCCTGAAACTGGACCCGGATACCCGATACATGCTGTTCTTCGGACTGATACGTGACTACAAGGGACTTGACCTGCTCCTTGAAGCATACGCCGACAGCCGCTTCCGCCAGATGGGAGTAAAGCTCATAGTTGCCGGTGAGTTCTACGGTGACAGCGCAAAATACCTTGAACTGGAGAAAAGGCTTGGACTTGAAGGCCAGATTGTCTGGCACAGCGACTTTGTTCCAAGTGCCGAGGTCCGCTACTATTTCGGTGCAGCCGACATAGTTGTCCAGCCGTACAAATCGGCCACACAGAGCGGCATATCGCAGATTGCCTATCATTTTGAGAAGCCCATGCTGGTGACACGCGTTGGCGGCCTGCCCGAGATTGTGCCCGATGGCAAGGCCGGTTATGTGGTTGAACCTGATTCAAGTTCCATTGCTGACCGTCTGGTGGATTTCTTTGAGAATGACATGAAAGACCGGTTCACCGAAGGCCTCAAGGATGAAAAGAAGAAATACTCCTGGGCCAACATGACAGCCAGCATAGTCAAGGCCGCCAAGCAGTAAACCCGGCACACAAAACGATTCGTCAATACGTTAAAAGTTGTGAATGCAGGCACACATATTGGAATATGGCCTATATTTGCAGTGTCTTAGTAAAGTAATACACGATGATACGAATCAATCAACTTGGATTCAACTACGGAAACAACGTAGTGCTCAAGGACATCACCCTCAATCTTGAAGAGGGACGCATTTACGGTCTGCTGGGCGAGAACGGTGTGGGCAAGACCACCCTGCTCACCATTCTGTCAGGTCTGAAACCAGCAATGAACGGAACAGTTGAAATTGACGGCAGAAACCCTTTCAAACGCGAACCGTCCCTGCTGTCATCAATATTCTACCTGCCCGATGAGGTCCTGCCCAAACGCCGCAGCGCAATGGCTTTCGCCCGTGATATGGGACAGTACTGGGAAAAGTTCAGTCTGGAAAAATTCTCTGAAATCATGGATGTCTTTGAAACCGATGCCAGCCAGCGCATGGACCAGATGTCGCTGGGTCAGCTGAAAAAGGCATACATAAGTTTCGCCCTTGCCTGCAACACGGACTACCTTTTCATGGATGAGCCCACAAACGGTCTGGACATTCCTTCCAAGGCCCAGTTCAGGAAAGCCATAAGCAAATACACCTTCGAAACCGCGACCATAGTCATTTCGACACACCAGGCACGCGACCTTGAGGCCATTATCGACCCGATAATCATTCTGGACCGCAAGAGCGTGCTTCTGAACGCGTCAACCGCACAGATATCGGAAAAGTTGTATTTCGACTACGGAACCCAGATAGATCCCGATGCGCTGTATTCCGAACTGATTCCGGGCGGATGCATTCAGGTTACCCCGAATGTTTCCGGCACGGAAAGCAAAGTCAACATTGAGGCCCTGTTCAACACCGTCATGAAGAACAAGGAAACAATCAGGGAAATGTTCAACAAATAAACTGATGCAACCATGAATTCTGACATATTCAATTTCAAACGTTTTGCACGATACTTCAAAACCGATGTTACAGAGGCATGCTCGAATTACGGACTGTCTCTGCTGGTGATGTCTTCAATGCCCATAACCATTGCAGTGATTACAGGAGTCCTCAATGTCCTGACATCGGGTCAATGGGAAAGTTCCGGACTGACTTCAAGAATCCTGCTGTTCCTGCTGTTTTTCATAATAACCTGCATTACAGCCCCTTCCAAACTGTACGGTTGTCTTACTGACAAGAAGGAAGGCACAGCATTCATATTGATTCCCGCATCACGGCTTGAAAAATATCTGTCAATGCTCATCATATGCTGCATTCTGGTCCCTGTGCTTTTCCTGGACATTTATCTTGCACTGGATTTTCTGGTATGCGCAATAGACCCCACACTAGCCAGTTCCGATGCCACACTGCTGTCGTTTTTCCACAATATAAGGGAAAGACTGCTGCTCATGGGAACCACAATAGACTGGAATGAAATGAGTCAGTTCATCAAGCATTCCGAGTCACTTGTCAAGCCCTGGATGTACATTGACGATATGATGAGCATCTCCTTGGCTTTTCTCCTTGGAGCCATAACATTCAAGAAGTCAAAGGTGTCAAAAACCATTGGCTGTCTGATAGTCATATCTATCGTATTGAGCATGATCGCCACTCCACTGATAACCAGGGGCAGTCATCTGACAGCCGAAATGATCGAGAAGATGGAAATGACAGGCGTGACAGGCATTGATGATCTGATTGAAATTCTTCCGGGACAGTTCTGGGCATTGAACCATCTGGTACTTATAGATACAATCAATGATATCCTGTGGATAGGAGGACTTCTCACCGGCATCTGGTTCAGGCTGAAAAACATGAAACACTAACTCACGGCCGCTATGGAATTCAATCAGAACAAATCAATATATCTGCAGATTGCCGACAGCATATCTGAAAAGATCGTGAGCGGAGAGCTTAAGGAAGGTGACCGCATACTTTCCGTCCGCGAACTGGGTGCAGAGCTTGGCGTCAACCCGAACACCGCCATGCGCAGCTACGAGAAGCTTACCGGTGAAGGCATCATCTACAACCAGCGCGGGATAGGTTATTTCGTGGCTGAAGGGGCAAGACATATTGCACTTTCCGAGATGCGTAAGGAGTTTATGGAAAAGGAACTCCCTGACATACTGCGCCGCATAAACCTGCTTGAAATCAGCACCGAGGACATTTTCAAAGAAAACATTTGAAAAAAGCATCGGGTTTGTGAAAGAATGAACGGCTGATTCACTTATATTTGTGGATAATCAATACAGCCGACTATGGGAAAGAAGTACAATGGCGGTGTGAAACTGAACCGCAAGAGTATGTCACAGATTGTTCTGGAATGGTTTCAGGACAACCAGGACAGGTCAATAAGCGTAAAAAGACTCTATGACGAGCTCAGGCTCAAGACACATCCCATGCGCAGCATGTGTCTGGATGTGGTCGTGGATCTGCTTGAGGACGGACTGCTGACCGAAAAGGACGGACAGTTCCAGCTCAAGCAGAAGAAGACAATAATAGAAGGTACCATCCAGCGCCGTTCGGGTGGCCGAAACTATCTGATCCCTGATGACGGAAGCCTGGCCATTGCCGTTGCCGAACGCAACAGCGGCGGTGCCATGAACGGCGACCATGTACGTGCTGCCCTTTTCGCCCGCCGTCCCCATGCCGAACCCGAAGCTGAGGTAACGGAGATTCTGAAACGCGCAAAGGACACGTTTGTCGGAACACTGCAGGTCAAGGGCAAGTTCGCCTATCTGCTGACACCCGACAAGAATGACCACGACATTTTCATCCCTGCAGCCAATCTGAAGAAGGGCCGCAACGGGCAGAAGGCCGTTGTGAAGGTTGTGGAATGGCCCGATGCCGCCGAACGCAATCCGGTAGGCAAGGTCATTGACATACTTGGCGATGCAGGAGAGAACGATACTGAAATGCATGCCATACTTGCCGAATACGGCCTGCCATATTCATACCCCGAGAACATAGAGCAGGAGGCCGATGCCATTCCATCGGAAATCACCCCACAGGACCTTGAAGGCCGCGAGGATTTCCGTCAGGTGACGACCTTCACCATTGACCCGCGCGATGCCAAGGACTATGACGATGCCCTGTCCATAAGACCGGTAAAGAAGGGCCTTTGGGAAATCGGCATCCACATTGCAGACGTGAGCCATTACGTGAAAGAGGGCGGAATAATCGACAAGGAGGCATTCAAGCGCGGCACATCGGTCTATCTGGTGGACCGCACCATTCCCATGCTGCCCGAAAAGCTGTGCAACAACCTGTGTTCGCTGCGTCAGGACGAGGACAAGCTCACGTATTCGGTTGTCGTTGAGATGACCGATGCCGGTGTGGTCAAGAACTCACGCATTGTCCGTTCGGTGATAAACAGCAACCGCCGCTTCACATACGAGGAGGTCCAGGCAATAATAGAGCGGGAACAGCAGGGCGGCAAGGAGAGTCTTCCGGGCGATGAGATGTGCCGCGAAATCATGGCTCTGGACCGTCTGGCAAAGATTCTGCGCGAAAAGCGCTTTGCCGATGGTGCCCTGTCATTTGACCGTATCGAGGTCCGTTTCGACATTGATGAGACAGGACATCCGCTCAGTGTATTCTTCAAGGAATCAAAGGACGCCAACAAGCTGATTGAGGAATTCATGCTTCTGGCCAACCGCATAGTTGCCGAAACGATAGGCAGGACCAAGCCCGGCATCACGCCCAAGACCTTTGTCTATCGTGTCCATGACGAACCGGATCCCGAACGTATGGCAAACCTGCAGCAGTTCGTGGCAAAGTTCGGCTATAAGGTCAAGTCGACCGGAACACCCGTTGAAATGGCCAAATCCATGAACCGGCTCCTGGCCGATGTCAAGGGAAAACGTGAACAGGAGCTTATCGAGACCCTGTCAATACGTTCCATGCAGAAGGCCTGCTACACGACCGAAAACATAGGACACTACGGACTGGCCTTCCAGTACTACACGCACTTCACATCGCCTATCCGCCGTTATCCTGACCTCATGGTGCATAGGCTTCTGACCAGATATCTGGCAGGAGGACGCAGCGTCAACCAGGTCAAGTGCGAAGAGAACTGCGAACACTGCTCCAACCGCGAACAGCTGGCCGAGCAGGCCGAGCGCGCCAGCATCAAGTACAAGCAGGTGGAATACATGCAGGACCGTCTGGGTCTGACCTACGAAGCCGTGATAAGCGGAGTCACCGAATGGGGCATCTACGCGGAAATCATAGAGAACAAGTGCGAAGGCCTGATTCCGATGCGCACCCTTGGAGGCGACTATTTCGAGTTCGACGAGAAGGACTACTGCCTGATAGGCCAGCACACCCGCAAGCGCTACCGCCTTGGCGACCACATCCAGGTACGCGTGGTAAGATGCAATCTG
>JAZUEH010000163.1:0-3024 GCA_045640065.1 Bacteroidaceae bacterium | reverse complement strand
ATGATTCCATCACCATCCGTCAGCCAAACAGGATGCTGAAGGGTGTGGGCTTCGAATCGAACGGCAACATGACCGAATATTTCATCCTGCACAGTCAGGGAGTCTTCCCGATTGAAGATGTCCAGCCGGATTCCATACCGTCGGCGGAGGAGGAGCCGACCGAAGAATCGGATACGGAGTCGGAAGAGTGATAAAGGGGATTCAAATTATCCCCTTCTTTTTTTTATCAATAGTTCGTTAAAAAATTTACAAATATATAGTTATCAACAAATTACATTTCAAATATTCGGAAACGAACTGGTCAGAAGCGCATCATGCTCATGCCGCTGCGCGATGATGAGCTGGAGCTGCTTTCCTGTTCCGGGTTCTTGGCCTTGTAGTCCTCCCAGTAGTCTATCATTGACTGATAGAAGTTCCTGACATCCTCCCAACGGTAGAATGGCTTCTGAATGCGGCCTTTGGCATCGGTATAGAAAGGCACGCTGTCGGGAAGGGTGGCTTCCTCTTCGTTCAGCAGGAACTTGACTATGACCTGGCCTTTCTTGTCGCGGAAGAATATCCACTGTACGTTGCCTCCCATGTGGGCCGTGTTGTATGCTGCCCAATGGTCTGCCACCTCTTCAAGGTTGTCGGTGCTGTATCCGCTTTCGTTCAGGCAGAGAAGCGAGAAGAATGACATGAGCGTCACTTCGTGTCCGTAGCGCAGATAAACGCTTACTCCGTTGCCGTCAATGGCGGCCTGAGCGTTGTCAAGGAAGTTCTGCAGTGTGGCGCAATGGCCGTAGGCAACCACATTGTCTGTCAGCGGGGTGAAACCGCATGACGAGTACCAGCGCATGTTGTTGATGAGGAACAGGTCATACCATTCGTCATTCGTGAACACATCGTACAGGTCAACACCCGGGTCGGATCCCTGAACGTTCGATGCCAGTTCGTAGAGCGATGAATAGAGCGTTCCGGACTGGTCGCGTCCGCCTTCACCTCCGGTAATGTATGACGGATCCTTGAACAGAGCGGCCATGAGGCGCTCCGGATGAGTGTGGTTCTTGTTGAATTCCTGGACTGCGGCATTGATCTTGCGCTTGTGACTTGACACGGCCTTGTCTTCAGTGTACATGTACGGCTCGTCAAAGTTGCTTGAATCATAGTCGAACTTCATGTTGGGACGCATGCGCAGTATCTGCATCAGAGCCGAGTATTCGCTTACCAGGACGCGGTGCGATGTGGTTGAGCGGGCTACAATGGTCTTGTCCTTGGTGAAGAGCTGAGGGTAGTTCTCGACCATGCGGCGTGCAATGTCGCGGTGCTGCTGCTTGCCCTTTTCGGTGAGGTCTCCAGCACGGTTTGCTGCTTCGGCACGGATAATCTCCACACGGCGAAGAACGTCCTTGCCGAATTCGGTCAGCTGGCCGGCCTCATCGGCCTCCTTGAGCGTATTGTATGGGCGGTCGTAGTTCGATGCGTTGTCAAGGAAACGCGAGCCGTGGCGTCCGAAATGTGTCAGATATATGGGCTTGAATCCCTTGGGAGCCGGAGTCAGTGGGGTAGTGGGGTCCTCGTAACTGTACAGGGAACCTGCCATTTTCTTAATGTTGTCAGGGGTGATTCCGTCTCTGGTAATGATTTCGGCCTGGAGGCTGATGGCGAACAGCAGCAGAGCTGCCAGCATTGGTGTTCTTTTCATAAGCGGGTTATTGGTTGTTCTTATGTTTTTTCTTTTGCCGTAAAGATACTTGGTTTTTTTTGAAAAAATGCATTCCGATTCTTTGCGGAAGAAAAAATATCCATATCTTTGCACCCGCAGTCAGCAAAAGACCGCAAGTCCTTTAATAAACGGTGTGTTAGTTCAGCTTGGTTAGAATGCCGCCCTGTCACGGCGGAGGTCATGGGTTCGAGCCCCATACACACCGCACCAAAGGCCCTACAGATATTTGTGGGGTCTTTTTTTGACCTGTCACCCGTCTGTCACCAGTGTCTCACCGTTAATGCATACAGAATCAATAATCTGTCGCACCTGTTGTGCGAACTCAGATTCCGAAGTTCACCAACTCGTAGTCACGTGAGCCGAGTCCAATCTTCTCGGCCTGCTCCAGACATGCTCGCCACTCAATCTCAGGATTGGAGTTCTTGAAATGGTCATGATGATCGACAAAATCGGGCTTGAGCATATTGTTGTACAGCTGGCCGCCCGGTAACGGAGTTGCGGCAAGGCAGGCGTCAACGCAGGCCCAGTCCAGAGCGACGGGGTCAAACGATGCGAACATGCCTACATCGGGCAGTATGGCAACGTCGTTTTCGCAGTGACAGTCGCAGTTCGGCGATATGTCGCGCACAACAGATACATGGAATGATGGTCTGCCGTCAAGAACTGCCTTGGCGTATTCGGCCATGCGGCGGCACAGCAGGTCATTGGCATTGTATTCCATGAAACTAATGGCATCGAAGTTGCAGGCGCCTATGCAGCGTCCGCAGCCGACACACTTCTCCAGGTCAACATTCATCTTGCGGGTCTTCTCGTCGAATACAAGAGCGCTGCTGGCGCAGGCTTTCTGGCAGAGACGGCAACCGCGGCAGAAGTCCGGGTTTATCTGAGGCTTGCCGTGATTGTGCTGCTCCATCTTTCCGGCACGTGAGGCACAGCCCATTCCAACGTTCTTGATGCATCCACCGAACCCCACATTCTCGTGCCCCTTGAAATGGGACAGGGTGATGATGATATCGGCATCCATGATAGCGCGTCCAATATGTGCTTCCTTGATGTATTCCCCGCCTTTGACAGGAACGGCTATGTCATCAGTTCCTTTCAGACCGTCACCAATGATGAGCGGACAGCCTACTGTCATTGGCGTGAATCCGTTCTCCCAGGCACAGTACAGATGCTCTATGGCATTCTTGCGTGAACCTACATACAGCGTGTTGCAGTCAACCAGGAACGGCTTGCCGCCCATCTCCTTTACTATGTCGACCAGCACGCGGTCATAGTTTGGACGGAGGAACGCCAGATTACCCTGCTCACCGAAGTGG
>JAZUEH010000162.1:0-21495 GCA_045640065.1 Bacteroidaceae bacterium | reverse complement strand
CCTGTTGTCATACACTCGTATGTGTGCTGTGCCGGGAACATTGTAGAACAGGTACGGACTCTTGCTTTTAAGAATTCCGGTAATTCTGACGTTCAGAGGCGCATCGGTGTTAACTTCCGGCTTCAGAATGTCAATCCAGATCGGCTCACCGGCAAGGTTATCGGCCGACAGTACGCCAAGACGTGATGAAAAGCGCAACAGAATATGGCGTTCAGTGATGGAATCTGCATCAAATTCAATGACGGTGTTCTTGAGTTCTGTCCTTGTGGTGCCTGAGAAAAGCGAGACAAGTGCCTTTTCCTGTCTGTCAAGCTGCTGCAGGACGTAGATGACCGATTCTCCGTCATCCGGCAGGTAGTCAGCCTCACCGCGTGTGATCATGTTCCGGCTGTCGCGTATGGCGTATATTTCGGCAGCCACAAGCTCGGCCATCTTGGCGCTTGATGCAGATTGCAGTATCTCTTCGGTCAGAAAAGAGTAAGGGTCCGGTATGTCATCGGATTCCTGAATGACCATTGCCTGAGCCGATGCCATAACAGCTGGCTCCTTGCTGTCTGAATTGACGCTGCGTAGAGTGCCGTCAGAATTCAACTGAATCCTTGTGCCGTTCTTCTTGCCCAAGTCAAGACTGTAGATGACGCTCATGTCAGGGGTACCTGTGGTTTCAAGATTCATTTCCTGAATGCTCCATTCCTGCCATTCCTGCTCTCTGACATTGTCCAGACGCAGGTAGCGTTCGGCATAACGTGACAGTTCACCAGGGGTGTATACTGTATGCAGTGTGCTGACTGTTACCATTATGCGTGTCTTCGGTAGCCGATAGTAGACTGAATTGCCTACAAATCCGGGTGACATATGGAGTGCATCGGACTGAGCCTGAGCCTTGCAGACAGGTAGAGACAGGCCTATGACCAGCCCTGTTGTTATGGCGAATGCCTTTATGGCGGAATTTACTTTTTTCATGACTTTGGCAAAAGTACATTTATTTTGACCGTCACCAATTATCTACCACCTTTTTTATTTACTTTTGCCAAATAATAACTGTTTGAAATATGGATACAATCAAGGTTTTGGACAAGAAATTCAAGAAATTCCTGTCGGAAGAAGAGATACTGGCTCAGGTTAAACGAGTGGCCCAGGAGATTAACCGTGACTATGAGGGAAAGAAACCACTGTTCCTCTGCGTACTGAACGGTTCCTTCATGTTCGCATCAGACCTTCTCAAGGAAATCACTTTGGAGTGCAATATTCATTTTGTCAAGCTCGCTTCATATGAGGGCGTGATTTCTACCGGAAAAGTCCGTGAGGTTATTGGCATAAGCCAGCCGCTGAAGGGACGCGATGTCATTGTGGTTGAAGACATTGTCGATACCGGTGTCACAATGGAGCACATGCTCGAGACTCTTGGTACGCGTGAACCCAATTCCATCCAGGTATGCACACTTCTCTGCAAACCGGGCAAGCTGCAGGTTGATCTGGACCTCAAGTACGTCGCAATGAACATTCCTGATGACTTCATTGTCGGCTACGGTCTGGATTATGACGGTTGCGGCCGCAACTACCGTGACATTTATAAGGTTTGCGAGGACTGATATAGAGTTTATGCCTGAATCCAATTTTGTCGATTATGTGAAGATTTTCTGCCGTTCCGGAAAGGGCGGAAGGGGATCGGCGCATCTTCGTCATGACAAGTACATACCGAATGGCGGTCCTGACGGTGGCGATGGCGGTCATGGCGGCAGCGTTATCCTGAAGGGAAACCGCAACTACTGGACTCTGCTTCACCTTCGTTACGAACGTCACGCCTTTGCAGAAAACGGCGGCAACGGTGGCAGCAACAAGTGCTTCGGCAAGGACGGCAGCGATATTGTCATCGAGGTCCCGTGTGGCACTGTTGCTTACGATGCCGAGACCGGCGAATATCTGTGTGACATCACATCGGACCAGCAGGAGGTGGTGCTGCTCAAGGGCGGACGTGGAGGTTTGGGCAACTGGCACTTCCGTACGGCAACCCGTCAGGCCCCGCGTTTTGCACAGCCCGGCGAACCAGCTCAGGAACGCATGGTGGTCCTGGAACTCAAGCTTCTGGCCGATGTCGGTCTGGTGGGCTTCCCGAATGCCGGAAAATCGACCCTGCTGTCAGCAATATCGGCTGCCAAGCCGAAGATTGCCAACTATCCGTTCACTACGCTGGAACCCAATCTGGGCATTGTGTCATATCGTGACGGCAAGTCATTCGTTATGGCCGACATTCCTGGAATCATTGAGGGTGCCAGTGAAGGCAAGGGACTGGGACTCAGATTCCTGCGTCATATAGAACGCAATTCCCTGCTCCTGTTCATGGTTCCGTCCGATACTGATGATATTGCCCGCGAATACCATATTCTTCTGAATGAGCTTGAACGCTTCAATCCCGACATGCTGGACAAGCAGCGTGTGCTTGCCATAACCAAATGTGATCTGATCGATGCCGAACTCATGGATTTGCTTGAGGGCAGTCTGCCCGATGATCTGCCGCATGTCTTCATTTCAGGCGTGAGCGGACTGGGCCTTCAGCAGCTCAAAGACGTTCTCTGGAAGGAACTGAGCAGTGAGAAGAACCGTCTTGAGACCGACTGGACCACGGAACGTCTTGTCCACCGTTCAAAGGATGCCGGTGAAATGAAGAGCGAACTTGCCGCAGTGGGCGAAGACTTCGATTTCGAATACGAGGAGATTGACGAGGACGATATCGAAGAACTCGAAGAGGGTGACATTGAAATGGATTTTGAATGACAAACAAGAAATAGAAATGAAAAAAAGCGTTATTATCATGGCAGCACTTGCTATGGCGGCCTGCAACTCCGGTCGCGTGAATCCTTTCCTGACGGAATGGAACACTCCCTATGGTATTCCTCCATTTGACCAGTTCCAGATTGAAGACTACATTCCGGCAATTGAAGCGGGCATAAGCCAGCAGGAGAAGGAAATCAAGGCCATCACCGATAATCCCGATGCTCCCACATTCGAAAATACCATTCTGCCGTTGGAATTGTCAGGTGATATCCTGTCAAAGGTTAGCGGTGTGCTGTACAACATTACTGAAACGGATCAGACTCCGGAACTTGATTCCGTCATGGAGGCCGCAATCCCTCTTATGACCGCCCATGAGGATAACATCTCGTTCAATAAGGAACTCTACAAGCGTATTGCAACAATATGGAATGCCGATCAGTCAGGCCTGACCCGTGAACAGCAGATGGTCCTCAAGAAGTACTATGAGGACTTTGAACGTAGCGGCATCGGTCTTGATGGGGCAAAGCAGGACCGCCTGCGCGAAATCAACACCGATATGGCCGCCAAGATCCAGAAGATCGGAAACAACATCCTGGCTGAAAACAACAATTTCAAGGACGAGTTCGGAATCAGCATTTCACAGTATCCCGATGCCATGACATCGACTCAGGACCGTGAACTGCGTCACCGCATGCTGGTGGCATACAACACCCGTTGCCATAACGGTAACGAGTTCGATAACCGCAAGCTGATTATGGAGGTGTTCGCACTGCGTATTGAGAAGGCTAAGATTCTGGGCTACGAGTCACCTGCCGCCTACACTCTGGAAAACAAGATGGCTCATGATCCCGAAACAGTCGATGCGTTCCTGGACGGTATTATGAAGGCATCCATTCAGAAAGCCAATGAGGAAGTTGCTGATATGCAGGCCATAATGGACCGTGATGTTAAGGCCGGACTGCTTCCTGCCGGCAGCAGCATTGAACCGTGGGACTGGTGGTACTATGCTGAAAAGGTTCGCAAGGAGAAATATGATCTTGACGAAGAGCAGACAAAGCCGTATTTCAAGGCGGAAAACGTAGTCAAGGGCATTTTCACTGCTGCAAACCGTCTGTATGGCGTGAACTTCGAAAAGCTTGAGAACGTTCCAGCATACAATCCGGATTGTGTCACCACCTATAAGGTGACCGATGCTGACGGTGCTTTTGTGGGCATTTTCACAACTGATTATTTCCCGCGTTCAAGCAAGCGTGGAGGTGCATGGATGAACAACGTGCGTGAGCAGTATTTTGATGCTGATGGCAATGAGGTCCGTCCGATGATTGTCAATGTAGGTAATCTTAACGAGTACATGTCGATAGACGATGTCCAGACCACATTCCACGAATTCGGACATGCTTTGCACGGTCTGCTTACAAAGTGTCATTACAAGTCGGTGAGCGGTACGAATGTTACACGTGACTATGTTGAGATGTTCTCTCAGATTAACGAGAACTGGGCTTTCCAGCCTGATCTGCTGTCAGTGTATGCAGTAAACGATGAGGGACAGGTCATTCCTCAGGAACTTGTGGACAAGATCAACAATGCGCTCAAGTTCAACCAGGGTTTCATGACAGCTGAACTCTGTGCGGCATCGATTCTTGACATGAAGTGGCACGAGCTGACCAGTCTTGAAGGTATTGACATTGACGAATTCGAAGCCAAGGTCTGCGCAGACATGGGTCTCATCAAGGAAATTGGTCCACGCTACCGTACCACATACTTCAACCACATATTCGGTAGTGGCTACAATGCCGGCTACTATGGTTATCTGTGGTCTGAGGTCCTGGACAAGGACGCATTTGACAAGTTCGAAAAGAGCGGTGACGTGTGGAATCCGGCTCTGGCCAAGCAGTTCAAGGAGACATTCCTTGAGAGGGGCGGCAGCGAAGAGCCCATGACTCTGTTCAAGAGCTTCATGGGACGCGAGCCTGAGAACGAGGCATTCCTGCGTGGCCGCGGTCTCATTGACTGATGAAGATGTGGTTGGTCCCCCGTCAGTCGGGGACACCATATTGATATGAAAGAGGAACAGCCCTGATGATTCAAGGCTGTTCCTCTTTTATCTGATAACTTCTTGTTTACTGATTGTTGTAGACTTTTTCCGAGATTGCTTTGCCGTAGCGTTCCATCAGCGCTTTGCGCTTAAGCTTGAGCGTCTGTGACAGAAGACCGTTGGCTGTGGTCCAGTCATCGAAAGTGAAGATAGGGCGGGTGACGGCCTCGAACGATGCGTTCTGGCGGTTGACTGCCTCCACGTCTTTGAGAAGACGGGCGCGGACCGGTGCAGTCTCAAGGAATGAATCATCGGCTTTGAATTCCAGACCCATTTCTCCAGCCAGTTCACGGGCTTTTTCCCTGTTGACAACAATGACGGCCGATGCGAACTTGTGGTCGCTGCCGAATACAAAGCAGTTGTCAAAGAGCGTAGAGTTGGTGATCTGGGTCTCAATGGCCTGTGGGGCAATGTACTTGCCAAGTGACAGCTTGAAGATTTCCTTCTTCCGGTCTGTTATCTTGACGTACTGTCCTTCAACAAGGGTTCCGATATCACCTGTGTGCAGCCATCCGTCACTGTCAATGACCTGGGCGGTTGCTTCGGGGTTCTTGTAGTAGCCTTTCATGACATGGGGACCGCGGGTCAGAATCTCACCGTCGGGCGCGAAGGTCAGTTCGCTTCCGCCAATAGGCTTGCCGACTGTGCCGATTACGTTGTATCCGTCTGCAGGGCTGTTCACGGCGATGACAGGCGATGCCTCGGTCATTCCGTAACCCTCATAAATGTACATGTGTGCTGCGTTGAAGAGCTTGACAATCTGGGGACGGATTGATGAACCGCCTGATACCACCAGAAGTCTGTGACCGCCAAGTTTTTCACGCCATTTGCTATAGACAAGGCGGTCGGCCATGTTACGTTTGAATGTATATATTGGATTATGGCGTCTGTTGTCGAACTCCAGTCCGAAATTCCAGCACCAGTCGTATAATGTCTTCTTGAATCCCTTGAGGTCGCGGCCTGCCTTTTCAAAGTTGTCAAACATGCTTTCCAATACGCGCGGAACGGCGCACAGACCATCGGCATGTGAACTGGCCATATCACGGGCAATGCTCTTGAGACCCTCGGCATAATAGGTGCTTATGCCCTTTTCCTGATATTCGTAGTTCATGGTACGTTCGTACACATGACAGAGAGGCAGGAAACTCAACATGCGGTGCTTTTCCGTATAGGTCTGGCGTACTGCATGCGAATGGGCATCGAAAGTCAGGTTGCGGTGAGTGAGCATGACGCCCTTGGGAGTACCGGTGGTTCCTGATGTGTAAACCAGGGAAGCAACGGTGTCGGGATCGGTCTCCCGAATGTTACGTTCCACAATCTCTTCAAGCTCCTGCTTGCGCTCCATACCGGCCTCAATTACATCCTGCAGGGATTTTCTACCTTCAGCCGGGTCAATCTGGAACAGTGTGGCCTGATGGTCCATTTGTGGAATCACCTTTTCGAGTATCTCATAAAGGCGCGGTGTGCCGGCAAAGATGAATTTCGAATCGCTGTGATTGAGTATGTATAGGAATTCGCTTTCACTGAGGGTTGGATAGACGGGAACGAAGACCAGTCCGGCCAGCGTGGTGCCCATATCGAGAAAATTCCATTCCGGACGGTTGGGCGTAACGACAATCACTTTATCCTGTGGCTGTCCGCCAAGTGCCAGAAGGCCACGGGCTATTGCATGCGACTGTTCTACATAGTCATCAACGCTAGTCTTGTGCCATTCTCCTTTGATACAGCGTGCAAATATATCGTCCTTAGGAAAACATTCGGCCAGTATGGTGAGATAGTCGAATGTTCTTGTCGGAATACCTGTCATAAACAATTTGAATTTTGATTGCAAAGTTACTCCTTTTTTATTTCTGCTATTTCATGTGAAGACGGTTAATTTTGGGATATTTCATAAATGAAATGGCATAAATGTAAAAAACCATTTAACTTTGTGCACATTCCATTATATGACTAATGGAAAAAATGAAAAAAAGGATTTTCACTATTTATAAACCAATTTTAAAACAAAAAAGAAAAATGAAGAAGATGTTTATGGCAGCTGCCCTTCTGGCAGTCGTATCACTGGCAAACGCTCAGGCTCCGGCCGATGCTCCTTACGGTGTCAAGTCAGGTGTTTACACCATGTCAATGGAAATGATGGGTAACGAAATGGTTACCGAATATTATTTCGATGATTATGGCAAGAAGACTGCTACTGTATCAGAAGGTGGTGGTATGATGATGATGGGTGGTGACCAGGGTGGCAAGACCCGTACCATTGAGGTTGAAGGCGTTCAGTATCGCGTAAACGACGCTGAGAAGACCGCAACCAAGATGCCTGACTTCGGTGGTGGTTTCGGTGGCCAGCAGCAGATCAACTGGAACAAGCTGACTGACGAGGTAAAGAAGGCTAACAACATCAAGGAACTCGGTAAGGAAACCGTAGCTGGTGTTGAGTGCACAAAGTATTCAATGACTATGGACATGATGGGCAACTCAATGGAGCAGACCATCTGGATCTACAAAGGCATCACACTGAAGACCTCTATGCAGAGCGAAATGGGCGAATTCGGCCAGAGCTGCAAGAAGTTCGAAGAGAAGGCTGTTGACGCTTCAATGTTTGCACTGCCTGCAAGCTACAAGGTAGAAGAATTCCAGATGCCAGACTTCGGCGGCATGGGTTTCTGATTTCCAATAGCAGAAAAAAGAAAAGACGGCTCCCAATCAGTTGGGGGCCGCCTTTTTTCATATATGGATATGATGTCAGATTTCCGGTTCAAGGTAACCGCCCTTGGTGTCGCGCTCAATCCTGAGACTTTCGTAGAAGTTTGTCTGAATGCCGGAAAAGTATGGGACGATCCAGAACAAGGCGATTCCCAATGTGAATACACTTAAGATGACAAGTCCGAAAAGACCCAGATATTGGAGGAAAAACTGCCATTTGTGTCCTTTCATCATTTCCTGGCTTTCGTCAATAGCATCCATTATGCCCATTTCAGGGTTGTCAAGAAGAATGAACGGTGCCATTGCGTATGAACACATTTTGATGAACCCCGGGATAAGCAGCAGCAGTGCCCAGAGAAATGTGAAAATTGAAACAATCAGATTGAGGGCCACAGCCTTGAGGTAACGTCCGTCCTTGAAAACACTGAATGCGTCATCGAATGTGATTCTATCCTTTTCATCGCGGAACAGTTTGAGCATTCCAAGATAAACACCGTAGAATATTGGAGGTAGGACAAAAATGGACACAAGCAGATTCGCATCAGAAGACAACCTTGCAAACTGGGAGACATTGAACGGGTTGTCAAGTGTCTGGATTGTCATCGGGATGTTCAGTGAACCTCCGATTATGAATGCGATCAGAGCAATTAGTGCCAGGACAGCCCAGCTGCCATGCAGACGCTTGCGTGCTTCCTTCCTGATTTGAGAATTTGATTTCATAGTTGTTTTGCGGTTATTGTGTTCGTTTTGCCACAAAGATATTGTATTTTTGTAAGGTTAAACCTATACGAAGTAATGAAAGTTACAGTTAAGGAAGTTTCCGGCAGAAGGGATTTGAGACGTTTTGTCGATTTCCCCAATAGAATGTATAAAGACAATCCGTATTACGTGCCTCAGCTGATCAAGGCCGATATGGATGCCTTGAACCCAAAGACGAACCATGCTTTTGAAGTGTGCGATGTATGCATGTGGATGGCTTATGGCGAAAAGGGACAGGAGGTCGGCAGAATAGCCGGAATCATAAACCATTCGTTCAACAGCAAGAATGGACTCAAACGCGCACGTTTCAGTTATGTTGATTTCATTGATGACGACAGTGTGGTTGATGCGCTTCTTGACACTGTGGAAACATGGGCACGCAGTCATGGCATGACAGAGATTTCCGGTCCTGAAGGAATGTTGGAGTTCGATGTCGCAGGTGTGCTGGTAGATGGTTTTGACAAACTGCCTACTGCTTACGGCAAATATAACTTCCCTTATTACGAGGCACAGTTCCTGCGCCGTGGATATGCCAAGGAGATGGATTGGATTGAATCGGTAATCACCATACCTGAAGATTTGCCTGACATCTATTATCATGCTGCTGAATCTGTTCCGGAACGAATGGGACTGAAACTCGTGAATTTCAATTCCAAGAAGGAGATGCTGCCTTATCTGACCGATGTGTTCAATCTGATGAACAGGTCATATTCCAAACTGTACGGATTCACAGAATTGACTGAAGGCCAGAAGGAAGACCTTAAGAATCAGTTCTTCCCAAATGTGAATCCGGACCTTGTCAAGGTTATTCTGGACAGGAATGACAGAATGGTGGCTTTCTGCGTATGGATGCCGTCGCTTTCAGTGGCTCTGCAGAAGTGTCACGGACGTCTGTTCCCGTTCGGCTTCATTCACATTCTGCGTGCTCTCAGGCACAATGACCGTCTGGACACTCTTCTGGTGGGCATTGACGAGGAATATCGCAACAAGGGACTTACCGCGCTCATGTTCACTAAAATGTGGCCGGTCCTGAAGAAAATCGGAGTCAGGTATGTTGAGACGACACGTGAGCTTGAGACCAACGTTCATGTCCAGAATCTGATGAAACGTTTTGACTACGAGACTGTCAAGCGTGCCCGTTGCTACATCCATAAGCTGTAGTTCCGGCAATTCCAATGTAATTTCCTTTATCTGACGGTCAGTTTCTTTCCGTTGCTGATGTAGATACCCCCACTGCGGAAACCGTTGGCCGGACGTCCGAAAGTATCGTATATCGGACTCTGTATCCCATTGTCCAGAATGTCGCAGTCATCGGCTCTGACAGGCAGTACAGGAGCCAGCCACCCCTTGTCAATCGCTGTGTCGGTAGGGGAGAGACGGTTTGAATGACCTATTGAGGGATAGTCCATTATGAAAGACTGACTGCCTCCGTCTGGATACAGGCCGACACTCTGCAGTGAGCCGTGTGCCGGATACATGAGCGTGTCAGCCCATGCCATATCCGATGCGGTCAGAATTACCATGCTGATGTCGGAATCTGACAGTTTGAACGGAGCATGCAGTTCTGCCGGGTCTTCCTGTTTGTCACACCAGACTGTCAGTATACCGGCGGCTGGAATTCTTGTGCCGTCAGGCAGACGGTATTTGAGAGGATCTTCAGGATTGTCACTCAGGTACATTCCACCGGCATCGTATTCCTTATCTGTACAGTTGTAGAGCTCAATGCAGTCTGAACGTTTCCACAGCGCGTTCATGAAAATGCCGTTGTCCGCACTTACTTCGTTGATTCTGATTGGACAGGCGCTTTCACTGATGGGCTTGAATGTGGCTGTCAGGGTCTGCGATTCTGATGTCAGACTATAGCTGGTTGAGGCCGATACAGTCTTGCTGAATCTGTCTTTCCAGCCAGCAAACACATACCCGTCGGGCGCCTGGACATCAATCTGGGCGGGCAGAAAGACCTTGCCCTTGAATTCGCCGGTGGGAACTGGCAGACCGTTGATGGTTATTACCGCGCCTGGAATGTTTGCATTCAGATTCTTTCCTACAGCCTTCTTTCCTGACAGACCGGCATAAGACCAGTTTTCAAGTTCGGAGAATTTCGTGTCCCTGTATGATGTGGTGAGTTTGCCGAGCTTGTTTACGTCACTCTGAGGGCTTTCGTTGTTGAAAGCCATTTCACGGCTGGCGCGGTCTGCCAGCTCTTTTACTATGTCGCTGCATCGGTTTGGCTCGAATACACTTGATGCGACAATGGAGAAACTGTCAAGGAACAGCTTGCGGAATTCGTCGTTCCCAAGCATGCCATGGAACAGGGTGACTATGGCGCAACGGTACTCTTCGTCATCGAATGCCTGGAATACGTTTTTGTTGGGCGTGCTGGAACCTTCACCGAAACAATAGTCGAGGTCGAACAGGATGAAACGGAAACGTCCGCCTGCCGACTCGTCACGGAATGCCTTGACATTGTTCCTGGGCCAGTCCCAATTGTACATGAACAGTTCTACTGCCATGTAATTGGCAAATTCACGTATATCGACTATCCGGCAGATTTCCTTGTAGACGTCATCGCTGCCAGCCTTCTGTGAGAGTTCGTACCATCGGTTCCAGGCATCGGCTGTACCGTTTACCAATGTGAAGCCGCCGTTGTTCAGACCGTTCTTGTGGTCGAATTTGATGCAGTTAATGTCATCTTCGTCAATGCCGTAGTTGGCGTAGCCGTATGATTTGTTGCTGGGCTCCCGTACATTGATTATTCCATGGAACTTGCCGTTTATGTAATGCTGGACCGGCTGGTAGGACTGGCAGTCCAGATCAAGTCCGCTGCGCAGAATGATTTCGTGAATGGCTGCATCCTTGAAACGTGGACCGCTGAAATTGCCTCCGTTCCTGATTTTCAGCTCCTTGTATTTGTTGTAAGGCTTGTCATTGAAAATCCTGATGGCAAGGAAATTGTCCTGTCCGAATTTCTTCTTTGCCTGAATCTTGAAGGGGTGGGGCTCATAGGCGCGGCTGTATCGGCCTGATGGACACATCTCAACCTCCTGACTTAGCAGAACTGTTCCATCAACGTCTATGAATTCCACGTTTGCAGCACGGTCCCATTCGCGGTTCCAGTTACATAAGTCTGTCTGCCCGTTACCGTCCTTGCCGTGAGGTCCCTTGGCCCAGAGACCGTATTCGGTACTGTACAGACCGTCATTGGCGCTGACCACTGACAGGACAGGAATATGATAGTCGTTGCTTGTCTTTATGTATGATCTTGTCACTACAGGGCTCGGCAGCCAACCCTCCTTGTAGAATCTGAAACGATAGATCTTGGTTTCGTTCACGGTGTGTGAACCGGCGCTTTCCTTCACTCCGGTGGCGTCCTTGTATGGGGTGGAGCCGTCTTTGGTGTAGAGAAGGGTGGCCCCTTCAGGGATGTCAATGTTGAAATAGAACTGGTCAGTGAAAAGACATGACTGTACGTCCGGTTCAGGTGCGGGCAACTGTTCGTCGGCAAACGGACTGCCGTTGTTTGTCTTGCCGGGGGTCGGAAAGCCGGTGTATCCCCATTCCTGGGAACCGTCAGACGTACGTGCCCATGATATGCGGGCCGGAGTGGCTGGGTATTCGACAGCATCCACTATCTCACCGTCAGGATTGGACAGCACGACCATTCCTCCTTCAACGTCAAGATCAAAATCAATCTGTGCCTGACAGTAATCATCCTTGTGACCAATCCAAAGTACAAGGCAGGCACCAGGCTTTACGGTACGTAATCTGTTTCCAAGCGGGTACCCTTTGTTGTCTTCCGTGCTGGTTCCAAGATACCATCCCTTGAGATTGACGGATTCGGTTCCGGAATTGTAGATTTCAATCCAGTTGCCGTAGTTGTATGAAGGGTCAAGGAACATGTCCACATTGGCGGGCATGATCTCATTGACGCGCAAAGCCGATCCCGTCTGGGCTTCGGTTTTCGTGTTGGCGCTAATAAGAATTGCTGCCATTGCGAACATGGGCAGCGCGGACGGCTTACTCATGCTGGCGTGTGGTTAGCGTGCGTAATTGACGGCTCTTGTCTCGCGTATTACGGTAATCTTGACCTGGCCGGGATATGTCATCTCGTTCTGGATCTTCTGTGCGATTTCGGCCGACAGCAGTTCTGTCTGCTTGTCATCGATCTTGTCTGCACCGACTATCACGCGCAGTTCGCGACCGGCCTGTATGGCGTATGTCTTTGTGACACCGGGATATGACATGGCAATCTTCTCCAGGTCATTGAGACGCTTGATATACGCTTCGACAATTTCACGGCGGGCACCGGGACGTGCGCCTGAAATGGCATCGCAAATCTGCACGATCGGGGCAATGAGGCTGGTCATCTCGCACTCGTCATGGTGGGCTCCGATGGCGTTGCAGATATCCGGTTTCTCCTTGTATTTTTCTGCCAGGTGCATACCGTATTCGGCATGTGCCATCTCGGTTTCCTCGTCAGGTACCTTACCTATATCATGCAGCAGACCGGCACGTTTTGCCTTCTTGGGGTTCAGACCCAGTTCCGATGCCATGACTGCGCAGAGGTTTGCGGTCTCGCGTGCGTGCTGCAGCAGGTTCTGACCATATGACGAACGGTATTTCATCTTGCCGATAATGCGGATGAGTTCCGGATGCAGACCATGTATTCCAAGGTCGATGGTGGTGCGCTTGCCGGTCTCGATGATCTCTTCTTCAACCTGCTTCTGAACCTTTGCAACCACTTCCTCAATGCGTGCGGGGTGTATGCGGCCATCGGCAACCAACTGGTGCAGTGCCAGACGTGCAATCTCACGGCGTACCGGGTCGAAGGCCGATATCACAATGGCTTCAGGAGTATCGTCAACGACGATTTCAACACCGCAGGCAGCTTCAATGGCGCGGATGTTGCGTCCCTCACGGCCAATGATGCGTCCCTTCATCTCGTCATTGTCAATGTGGAAGACTGTGACTGAGTTTTCAATGGCGGTTTCAGTGCCTATTCTCTGGATTGTCTGGATGACAATCTTCTTGGCTTCCTTGCTGGCGGTCATCTTGGCATCGTCGATGATGTCGTTGATGTATGATGCAGCCTGGGTCTTGGCCTCTTCCTTGAGTGATTCCACAAGGCGGTCCTTGGCTTCCTGTGCTGACAGTCCGCTTATTACTTCGAGTTTCTCACGTTCCTGCTTCTGCAGCTTTTCCAGTTCCTCCTTCTTCTCTTCAAGTACGGCAGACTGGTTTTCCAGATTCTCCTTCAGGTTTTCAATCTCCTGATTCCTGCGCTGCAGGTCATCGTGACGCTGGTTGAGCTGCATTTCCTTCTGACGCAGACGGTTCTCGTTCTGCTGCAGCTTCTGGTCCCGCTGCTGGACTTCCTTTTCAAGTTCTGCCTTCTTGTTGAGGAATTTCTCCTTTACTTCAAGCAGTTTGTCGCGTTTGATGGCTTCGGCCTGCGATTCCGCATCCTTGAGACGCTGGGCTATTCTCTTGTTCCACTTCCCGTTTGCCAGAATCCAGGCGACTGCAGCGCCTGCAATAAGGCCGATGACTAAAAATATGTATTGCATCTTTTCTTGTTCAAATCTCCCTGTATGTTCATATATGAAACGCACCATCCCGCCGTCGAAAGGTTGGGAGAACCACCCTTCGGACAGGAAAGTGCGCGAAATCTCGTTGAAACTGTCTTGAAATGACCTTATTCGGCTCCTTCAGCCTGATCCGCCTGCTCTGTCAGGAATGCATCCAGCTGGTTGTCCAGCTGTCTTATCCTGTCGGCATACGGCGCCGTATCGTTGAACTGTTCCCACATGACATTGGCCATCGATGTGTGGATGGCGGCCATGACACAGTATTTCTCTTCACTCAACTGCGGAAAACGTTTGCGGTACCTGTTGAGCTTATCGTTGATACGTCTGGCGGCTTCGCGGTACAGCTGTTCATCCTCCCTGCGGATTTTGAGGGGGTAGTATGTTCCGCCAACCATCAGATTTATTTCAAAACAATCATCCATTGCCAAATTACTACTTCGTGTTCAACAATTCTATGCAATGGTCAATCTCACGCACCAGTCCTGCAATTCTGTGCTTCGTGCTGTCAAGGTCATGCCCTGAAACCTCAAGCACTTTGGACTGCTTAAGATTGCTGTAAGACTGCTCAAGTTCGTCCAGACGGGCTGTCAGACCTGCTATCTGAGCATCCTTTCCGGCCAGCTGTTCTTCAAGCATGCGGTTCCTGCACTTGAGGTTCTCGTAAAGGTCCATCAGCTTGCGGAGCTTCACTTCGAACTGTTCAATGAGCAGTGAATCGTTATCAGTCATGACCGAATGGGTTTCTTACAGATTTCTTTCCGGCAAAATTAATCAAAAACGCTCACATGACAATATGTGATGCGGTTTTTGTTTGCATCGGACTTCTATGTTCCGGAGTTACTTGCGGTTGCGCAGCATTTCGCGTGCGGCTTCAAGGTCTTCCTTCTTTCTGGGTTCCTTCTTGGCCAGAAGCATCATGTTGAACGAATAGTCTGTCATCCAGTCCTCGCTGAAGCCCAGATGCTGCTGGTACTGGCGTATGCTGTAGACCGTCTTGTAGCTGGATTCGTCCTTCCATGAGTTGCTTGTCATTATTTTGTGGACGGCATCGCGGGTCATGTCCTTGAGCGCCTTCTTCATGAATGCCGGAATGCGGAACTTCCACTTGAGTATTGTACCTACCTGCATCATGAGATCGGAACTGAAACCCTGGAACTGGAACATGAATGACTGCATCATGTTCACATTGCGGCAGTTCTTCTTGATGGCCGCATCGATTTCCTTGAAGAAGGAGTCGGGGAGCGAGTACATCTGCCCCATCATCTTGCGGCAACGCGCCTTTTCGGCCACTCCCAGCTTGTTGCCCTGGGTGGGAATCTTGAGGCCGCGCTTGAAGGTGGCCAGGTCGGGGAGCATGTTGATGTTGGTGAGGCCCATGTTGCCGGCCATTTCGGCCTGCAGATAGACACGGATGAGGGTCATGAAATCCTCCATTCCGCCAACGTTCTCGACTTCATCCTTCTTTTTGCTGAATATGTTTTTTACAAACCCCATAATAATTTCTGAGTCTTAAAATGTTTTAACCTATTTAGTATTCGGATTGTGCCGCGAAAGTAAAAAGAAATTCTTAATTTTGCGCCGTTTTATAAGGACTGAAAGAGAATTTTCATACAATATCAACGTTTTTAAACACAAACACAAATGATCAAACTCGGTATTAACGGTTTTGGCCGTATCGGTCGCATGGTTTTCCGTGCTGCTGTTGAGAACTTTGGCAAGGACATCCAGGTTGTAGGTATCAATGACCTTCTGGATCCTGATTATCTGGCTTACATGCTCAAGTACGATTCAGTACACGGCCAGTTCAACCACGACATCAAGGTTGAAGGCAACTACATGATCGTTGACGGCAACAAGATTCAGGTTTTCGCTGAAAAGGATCCTATCAACATCACTTGGGGTGCTCTCGGTGTAGACGTAGTCGTTGAATCAACCGGTTTCTTCCTGACTGCAGAACTTGCTGAAGCACACATCAAGGCTGGTGCCAAGAAGGTTATCATGTCAGCTCCTTCAAAGGATGCAACTCCTATGTTCGTTTACGGTGTAAATGACAAGACCTATGCCGGTCAGACCATCATTTCAAACGCTTCCTGCACAACCAACTGTCTTGCTCCCATCAGCAAGGTCCTGAACGACAAGTTCGGCATCAAGCGCGGTCTTATGACTACCGTTCACGCTGCAACAGCTACCCAGAAGACCGTTGACGGTCCTTCAAAGAAGGATTGGCGCGGTGGCCGTGGTATCCTTGAGAACATCATCCCGTCATCAACAGGTGCTGCCAAGGCTGTAGGTAAGGTTCTTCCCGAGCTGAACGGCAAGCTGACAGGCATGTCACTCCGCGTTCCTACATCAGATGTATCATTCGTTGACCTGACTGCCGAGCTGAACACTCCTTGCACATATGAGGAAATCTGCGCAGCCATGAAGGAAGCTTCAGAAGGCGAACTCAAGGGTATTCTTGGTTACACCAACGAAGCTGTCGTTTCAACCGACTTCCGCAATGATTCACACACATCAATCTTCGACGAGAAGGCAGGTATCCAGCTTGATCCTACTTTCGTTAAGGTTTGTGCATGGTACGACAACGAATGGGGTTACAGCAACAAGGTTTGCGAAATGGCCCGCGTCATCACCAAGTAATCTGAATTCACTTGAATCCGATAAATCCCTGCAGGTCTTCCTGCGGGGATTTTTTTCATCTCTACAGGTCAGACTGTTTGTTCCCCGTTTCCAAATCATTATCTTTGCAGTGAAACGAATTAATTGATATGAAAAGAATTGTTTTGCTGATTGGCCTGTCATTCATGTTCGGCCAAATGTCAGCTCAAAGGGCTTCAAAACGTTATACTGTAATTTCCGGCGATTCAATCACGCTGGAACAGCTTCTGGTCGATCAGAATTCCTCCCAAGGAAAGACGGTTGATGGCAATGCTGAAAAACCGAAAGTGCTGGATCGGATTGTTGAGACTTTCAATACAGTAAAGCAAGGTCTTGTTGAAAAGAAGGATGAATTGCAGAAGAACCTGGCTTCTAAGGCCGGGAAAAAGGAACAGGAGAAACAGAAGGCCCTTGCTCTGAAGGCTGAAAAGGAGAAGGAGCAGGCTCTGTTGGCCGAGAAGAAGGAACAGGAGAAACAGAAGGCTCTTGCTCTGAAGGATGAAAAGAAGAAAGAACAGGCTTTGGAGGCCGGGAAGAAGGAAACCGGGAATCAGGTGGCTGTCGCTCAGAATGTTGTGGAACGTAAAGCCGACTGCAGTATTGTCGTCAGTCCGGACAGGGCTGTCAGCACTAACGGTGGCAAGTGGCAGGGCTGGGGAACCAGCCTGTGCTGGTGGGCCAACCGTATAGGATATGACAAGACGCTTGTCAAACTGTCGGCTCAGACGTTCTTTGACCCCAAGGATGGTCTTGGCCTGAATATAATGAGGTATAATATCGGAGGCGGTGATGATCCGACCCATAACCACATTACCCGGACGGATTCCGATGTCCCCGGCTGGCAGACCTACGATGCACTTACCGGTATAGCCACATGGCAATATGATGCTGATGCGCGTCAGCTGGCAGTGATGAAGGCTGCGTACAAGGCCGCGGGAAAGGATGTCATATTGGAACTGTTTTCAAACTCTCCACCTTATTTCATGACTAACAGCGGCTGTTCTACAGGCAGCTTCAACTCTGTTGACAACAACCTGAGGGATGACTGCTACAGACAGTTCGCCCATTATATGGTTGGAGCGGCTGAATACATACAGAATTCCATGAGACTGAAGGTAACCAGCCTGTCTCCCATGAATGAGCCTAATACAAATTACTGGCCTGCCATGAATTACAAGCAGGAAGGCTGTCATTTCGATGCAGGTGAGCCTCAATCCCGTATTATCGAGGAAACGGCCCGCGAACTGAAACGCATGCATGTTGACAACATTATGGTCGTAGGCAGTGATGAGACGAATCCGGGTAAGCAGGTCGAAGAGTGGGAGAAATATTCGCAGGGTGCACGTGAGGTCCTTGGCCGTATCAACGTCCACACTTATGGAACCAACAGCATTCGCGAAATGGGACAGCTGGCCAAGCGCGAGAACATCAACCTGTGGATGAGTGAGGTCGATGGAAACGGTACCTTGGGCCGTGGAGAAATGGCTGCAGGTCTTTGGCTTGCCGACAAGATCATCTCCGATATAGGGGCCTTGGAGCCGTCGGCATGGGTTCTGTGGCAGGTTATTGACACCCATGTGAGCAAGGAGGGCTACAAGGGACGTGTCGATAAGGGACCGCTCAACAGGGAAGGCGGTTATTGGGGCACAGCCTGGGCCGACCACGATGCCCATACAATTGAGCTTACCCAGAAATACTATGCTTTGGGGCAGTTCTCAAGGTATATCCGTCCGGGTTCGACAATCATCCTGTGCAATCCGGAACGCGGCAGCCAGATCAGGGCAATCGCATCGGTACTGAACCGTAAGGTCACTGTGGTGGTTGTCAACACTTCGGCCGATGAAAAGTGGGTCAGCATTGACCTGAATCCCATGAATCTGAAGGAAGGTGCCAAGTGCAGCGCCTACCGCACGAGCGGAAGCATTGCTGACGGAGAGCACTGGTCGCCTGTAACTGCACCGGCTCTTACGGACAATCGTCTTGAAACAGCTGTTCCTTCTTATTCAATCACCACATTCGTGGTAGAGTAGGGCATCAGAGAATGGCCTGACGGATACGGACCAGTTTCTCGAGCAAGGGCTCAAGCAGGTCCAGCCTGAGCATGTTGGCCCCGTCACTCTTTGCCTGTGACGGGTCCTGGTGGGTTTCCATGAACAGACCGTCAGCGCCAACGGCAACTGCAGCTTTTGATATGGTTTCAATGAGCTCGGGCTGCCCGCCTGTCACTCCGCATCCCTGATTGGGGCGCTGCAGGGAATGGGTGCAGTCAACCACTACCGGGAAACCGAATGCCTGCATCTGTGGTATTCCGCGAAAATCTACAACCAGATCCTGATAGCCGAACGTGGTTCCGCGTTCTGTCAGCATGACGTTGCCGTTGCCTGAGTCCACGACCTTCTGAGCTGCGAACTGCATGGCATCGGGTGCCAGGAACTGTCCTTTCTTGATGTTTATTGTCCGTCCGGTCTTTGCCGCTGCAACCAGAAGATCCGTCTGGCGGCACAGGAATGCCGGAATCTGCAGAATGTCAGCGTACGGGGCGGCCATGGCGGCATCGGACTCGCTGTGGATGTCGGTCACAACCGGTATGGAGAACTGGTGGCGCACTTCATCAAGTATGAGCAGGGCCTGTTCGTCGCCTATTCCGGTAAACGAGTCAATGCGGCTGCGGTTTGCCTTCTTGAACGAACCCTTGAAAGCATACGGAATGCCCAGACGGCCGGTAACGCTTACACATTTTTCAGCAATGCGCATGGCCATGTCACGGCCTTCAATTACGCATGGACCTGCCAGCAGGAAGAAATTGTCGGACTTCGGGAATATCATGTCGGCTTATGAGTTTATTATGAAATTGACGGCACTTGGTTCAAGCGATATGGTCAGAGGGAATGTGTGCACCAGCGTGCGGCCGTCCAGACACGTCATGGTACCTTCTGACTGGAGAATCTCAATCTGTTTGGTGCGGTATGGCTTGACCTGCTCGTAGTTCAGGAACTGGTTGTGGAGCAGCAGGTACAGACCCCGTATTGTCTGCCATCCCTTTGGTCTGCAGACCTGTGACACGTCAAGCCATCCGTTGTAGGGGACAGCGCTCGGGGTCAGGCCGTAGCCGCGGGAGTTGCCTATGCAGAGTGTCATGATTCTCTCGCTCACGTCCTCGCTGTTCACGCGGAACCTCATCTTGTACTCCTTGCGCTCCCTGAACAGGCGGAACAGGGCCCAGAGGTATGACGGATTGATTTTACCCCAGCGGCGGCATATGTCCGACAGGCGTATGGCCTGTGCTCCAAGCCCGATGTTGACGGCCATGAGGAAATAGCGGACCTTCTGTTCCCCTTCCTCCTGATATGAGCAGTAGCCCACATCGATGGGTCTGGAGTTGTGCTCGATAATGCGGTGGATGGCTTTCTTGTAGTCATCGGTGTCAAGTCCCCAGAAATCGGCAAAGTCATTGCCGATACCGTTCGGGACCAGACCCAGATACAGGTTCTGACGTACCTCACGTGGGGTGAACATGATGGCGTTGATGGCATCGTTCAAAGCTTCATCGCCGCCTATCACCACGATTGTGGTATGTCCGCTGTCAATGAGCAGGCGTGTTATGCGCTCTACGGAACCTTCACCGTTGGACTGCACGAAGTCATACTTTACACCGCGGAACTCAAGGTAACTGCGA
This sequence comes from Bacteroidaceae bacterium, assembly GCA_045640065.1. Lineage (GTDB taxonomy): Bacteria > Bacteroidota > Bacteroidia > Bacteroidales > Bacteroidaceae > Colenecus. The sequence continues at coordinate 1,241 of JAZUEH010000162.1, read as the reverse complement.
ATCTGGTTCCACCGTTTCTGGGCGTTGCTGACGCCTGCTTTCGGCACATATACAATGCCCCATCTTTCTGAATTGTCAGTCATCGGCTTTCTTGTTCATGAGTTCTACAATGTAGTCCGTCTTTTCGGCCATGTCCATTCCAAACGGGATCCACTCGATGTGGGTGCCACGGCGCTCCATGCCGCGGAACCAGGTCATCTGGCGCTTGGCGAACTGGTGTATGGCAACCTCAAGTTCCTGCTGCATATACTTGTAGGGCAACTGGCCGGTCAGGTAAAGTGTGACATACTTGTATTCGAGACCATAATAGATAAGGTCTTCGGGCGGTATGCCGCTGTCCAGCAGATGCCTGACTTCATCAACCATACCTTCATCAAGACGCTGTTCAAGTCTGCGGCTTATGCGCTGGCGGCGAAGTTCGCGGTCAATGTCAACGCCTATGACAAGACTGTCGATATGCGGGAATTCATCGGCCTCAACAGGCGTGTTGCGGTAACATTCCTCTATCTCGATGGCTCGTATGGCTCGCTTGGCCGTATCAATATCGGTGGTGTTGTGCAGAGTCTTGTATCCTTCCAGAATCCGAGTCAGTTCCTTGAGCGACTTTCCTTCAAGCTTCCTTCTCAGTCCGGGGTTCTCGGGAACGGGAATGAGGCGGTATCCCTTGAGTACAGATTCCAGGTAAAGCCCTGTACCTCCGCACATGACAGGGAACTTCTTCCGGGCAACAATGTCCGTGTACGCCTTCTTGAAATCGCCCTGAAACTCGTAGACATTGTATTTGGTGCCGGCATCGGCTATGTCAATCAGGTGGTATGGAATGGCGCGTCCGTCAAGGATGTAGTCGCCCAGATCCTTTCCTGTGCCTATATCCATGCCGCGGTAAACCTGACGGCTGTCAGCGCTCAGGATCTCGCCGTCCAGCCGGTCGGCCAGAGCGACAGCCAGCCTGGTCTTGCCCGATGCGGTAGGTCCCAGCACCGTTATCATGTCATACTGTGCCATATTAAGAGACAAAGGTAAATAAAAGACTTAAATCCCGACCAAGGAAATGGATCTATTGTTTACCTTTGTTGTTAATGACAATTGCGGGCTCAGTCGAAATATAGTTGGGATTGCTGATTTCAGATATCATTTTGAATACAGGTTTTGCGTGATGGATGTGGGGAAGGTGACAGGCCCAAAAACACCTGTCACCTGTCACCCTTCCCAACATCCTTGCGCCCCGTTTCAAGTGAAAG
>JAZUEH010000161.1:0-21059 GCA_045640065.1 Bacteroidaceae bacterium | reverse complement strand
ATTATTGAGGCCGATGAGACGGCAAGCCCCATAGTCTCGGTCTTTACCCTTTCAGCTTCCGATTCCAGTTCGGCAATGCGCTGACGCATGGCGCTCAGCGACATCGTCGGCATCGGGAGCAGCCTCCTGGCCCTTATGCATCAGCGTCACAAACAGGCGGCGTCCACCTTCGGCGTTAACGACCATGGCATTGTACTGTGATATCCATTCCTCATCCCATGAACGTTCCGGGCATGAGAAGAACTGCATCACATAACCTGCATCTTCAAGACGTTTCACCGATTCGGGATTGAAATCGCCCCAAGGTTCAGTCTGCTGACAGAGTTTGTCCAAAGCCGATACCTGCTGTTCTATCTCAGTCTGTTTCTGGACAAGCGAATCATATGTCTGAACAGCTTCAGCAGCATCGGTCACTTTCATCTCAGGGATGGTAGCACCTTCGGGCACTCCGGCTGCGATACCGTCAAAAGCCGATGCAACGCTGCGCATACGCTCCAGCTGACGTATCTTGTCAGTAAGCGCAGGCTGGTCTGAATCGGCAGTCTGCCGTTCCACGACGTGAACTACGCCAAGTTCGCGCAGATGCTCCAGAAAATCCTGATAATCATTATGATAAACCAGGAAGGTCAGTTTCTTCATTCTCTCTATCATAGTGCTGACTCCTCCTCTTCTTTAGCGGTTTCACGTTTTTCAAGAAGCGACTTCAATATCTTCTGGCTGGACTTGGAGAGATTCTCCTCATCTTCCATGAAGCGCTTTATCTTCCGTATGGCATCCTCATAACCCGGAATCTGCACCTTCTCAAACAGATTGACCTTCTGAGTGGTCTTCTTGCGTGCCTTCTCGAGCAGCGCGAGCTTGGCTTGAGTGAATTCGCACAATATGGCTGCGCGAGCCAGATTCTCAAGTATGCAAATGCCGTCATAATACCATTTGGGCTGACTGAACAGACTGAACTCGCGGACATCGAAATCAACTCCGTCAAGCACCGGAATACGGGTTCCGGCAATCTTACGGACACTCAAGTTCACGTCCTTGACGCTGACAAGAGTCGGGTCGAATTCGTTCCAGAGAGCGAACATGGAATCGTAGCGCGTTATGCTCTGTTCCAGTTCCGTTTCCAGTCTGACCAGATCGTCCTTGCACTTCTTCACCTCAACACGAAGCGCACTCTCCTTGCTCTTGATGATGGGCAGGGTACGCTTGCGTATCTTGAGCTGTTTTTCAAGCTGCTGAAGCGAAGTCTTGTTGTATTGGAACTTGATGGCCATAAAGTCTATATGTTATTAGTCCTTGGGCCAATACTGTTCTACAAGTGCGGCCTTGATATTGACCTCATCCGGTTTGAAGTATTTGGCGAAAAGTCCCCATGCCACATCAAGCATTTCCGTGGTATCGAGATTGACGTCAATGGCAAGCAACCGGTTCGAATAATCCTTTGCGAATGCCAAAGCACGTTCATCGTAGTCTGTCAGGTCAAAGCCGTTCTCGACCTTGGTTTTGGCATTCGATGCATCAGCATACAGACGGACAGCTGCGTTCATGACCTGCGGATGGTCGGCACGTGTCTTCTTGCCGTTCACCAGCTGTTTCAGACGGGACAGCGAACGGAACGGGTCAACAATTACCTTACCTATATCACTGTCACGGCGCAGGAACAGCTGACCCTCGGTAATATATCCGGTATTGTCAGGCACAGCGTGAGTGATATCACCGCCTGACAGAGTGGTAACGGCTATGATGGTAATTGAACCGCCCGACGGGAACTGCACAGCCTTCTCGTATATCTTGGCAAGGTCCGAATACAGGGAGCCAGGCATTGAATCCTTTGAAGGAATCTGGTCCATACGGTTGGACACGATTGCCAGAGCATCGGCATACGATGTCATGTCACTGAGCAGCACCAGTACCTTCTCGTTCTTCTGGACTGCAAAGTATTCGGCTGCGGTCAGAGCCATATCCGGAACAAGCAGACGCTCTACGGCAGGATCTTCGGTCGTGTTCATGAATCCTATGATACGGTCCATGGCACCTGCGTTCGAGTATACGTTCTTGAAGTACAGATAGTCATCGTTGGTCATACCCATACCGCCAAGTATGATCTTGTCAGCTTGGGCACGCATTGCCACGGTAGCCATGACCTGATTGAACGGCTGGTCCGGATCGGCGAAGAAAGGTATCTTCTGTCCTGATACCAGCGTATTGTTAAGGTCGATACCGGCAATACCGGTTGCAATCAGTTCCGACGGCTGCTTACGGCGTACGGGGTTCACTGACGGACCGCCTATTTCAACCTCCTGGCCTTCAACTGCAGGACCTCCGTCAATAGGATCTCCGTATGCGTTGAAGAAACGGCCGGCAAGCGACTCACTGACCTTCAGGGAAGGAGCCTCCCCCATAAACACCACCTCGGCATTGGTGGGAATGCCGTTAGTACCCTGGAACACCTGCAGAGTAACCTCGTCACCTGCAATCTTGACCACCTGGGCCAGACGGCCGTCAATCACAGCCAGTTCATCATATCCTACACCCTGAGCCTTCAGCGAACAGGTTGCCTTGGTAATCTGACTGATCTTAGTATATATCTTCTGGAATGCCTTTGTTGTCATAACTGAAAATGTATTAGGCGGTTCTGCGTTCAGCAAGAAGTGCGTTCAGCTGCTTCTCGTATTCGAAATACTTCTCTGACTCGAAAACGGAATAGTTCATCTGCTTGCACAGGTTGATGACCTTCTTGAAATAATCAATCACCTCAAGGAAATTGTCAAACTTGAATTCGCTGTGGCAGATGTCAATGACCCTGTTCACGATAGTCTCCTGACGTTCCATCGGAGTCACGGCATCGATGTCGTCAAACGCATCCTGCTGCAGGACTATGAAGTCGATGAGCTCCGATTTCCAGAACGTCACATGATAATCCACAGGTACGCCGTCATCACCCAGAATGTTGATCTGTTCCGATATCTCCTTGCCGCGCAGCAGGCGGGTCTTGAGTTCGTTGACCTTACCTGTCCACTGGTCATTTATACGTCCGGTAATGTATTTCTCGAATTCCGGATAGTCCAGATACTTGGAATATGAATCAATCGGGTTGATGGCCGGATAACGTTTGCGGTCTGCACGCTCCTGCTCGAGAGCATAGAAGCAACGGGCCACCTTCTTTGTATTCTCGGTAACCGGTTCCTTCAGGTTACCGCCAGCGGGTGATACGGTTCCAATAAAGGTGATTGAACCCGGCTGGCCGTTGTAAAGTCTCACATAACCGGCACGTCCGTAGAAGTTGGCTATGATTGACGATATATCCATAGGGAAGGCATCCGGTCCGGGAAGTTCCTCCATACGGTTCGACATTTCACGCAGTGCCTGTGCCCAACGGCTGGTCGAGTCGGCCATAAGCAGCACTCTGAGTCCCATTGAACGGTAATATTCGGCAATTGCCATAGCCGTATAGACCGATGCCTCACGTGCAGCTACCGGCATGTTCGAGGTATTGGCTATGATGATGGTACGTTCCATCAGTTTACGACCCGTATGCGGGTCATCAAGTTCCGGGAATTCCGTGAAGATTTCCACGACCTCGTTGGCACGTTCACCGCAGGCGGCTATAATGACGATATCGGCCTCAGCCTGTTTGGATATTGCATGCTGAAGCACGGTCTTGCCTGTTCCGAAAGGACCGGGAATGAATCCGGTACCGCCTTCGACGATAGGATTCAGAGTATCAATGGAACGGACACCTGTCTCAAGAAGCTTGAATGGACGCGGTTTTTCCTCATAGTTTGTCATGGCCAGCTTGACAGGCCATTTCTGAATCATGTTCACGTCCAGTGTTTCACCCTTTGTATTCTCAAGGACTGCAATGGTGTCAATGATACGGTATTCTCCTGCCGGAACAATCGATTTGATTGTCCATTCACCTTCGAGCTGGAACGGGGTCATTATCTTGAGCGGCTGGAAATTCTCTTCAACCTTACCGAGCCATGCGCTGGCCTTGACCTTGTCACCTGCTTTTGCTATCGGTTCGAAAGCCCACTTGCGGTCGTTGTCAAGAGGATATGTGTACTCACCGCGCTTCAGGAAAACGCCCGTCATCTTGTCCAGGTCATTCTGAAGGCCGTCAAAGTTGTGTGACAGCATGCCGGGACCAAGGGTAACCTCAAGCATGTGGCCTGTGAATTCAGCCGGTGCTCCGACCTTCAGGCCGCGGGTGCTTTCAAACACCTGCACATAGACGTTTTCGCCTACCACCTTGATGACCTCGGACATCAGCCTGTCGCCGCCTGTCTCGATGTAGCAGATTTCATTCTGCGCAACAGGGCCGTCAACCTTCAGTGTGACCATGTTGGCAATGACTCCGCATACTGTTCCTTTTGTAGCCATTTATTGTAGTTTTAATTGTTTTTGAATTCGTCCGGGACAGAAACCTGACCCTTAAGCTCCTGAATGAGTCCTCTGAGAAGTTTTTCTCCACCTTCGTGATCCATTGTACTCCAGCGTTGTACCATAGAGAGCCTTTCAAGATATGAAAAAAGGACTTCAACCGAAAAAAACGACGAGAAGCTGTTAGCTTCAAGCCAGCGCCAGCGCATCATGTCAATCATCTTTTCACGTTTGGTAAGATCCTGCTCCTCACTGATACGCTGCAGTTCATCAAAGAAATCCAACTGTCCGGACAGTCCCCAGTCACGTGCGCCTGAACTGCGCAGCTGCTGGGCAGTCTCATTGTCACCCGTAACGGCCTTGCGAATGTCAAGGCCATACTTGCGTGCCGTCATGGCAACTCTGACATTGTTCAAGTCAAGATTGAACTCGAACCAGTCGTGCACGAAAGGATTGCCGCAAGCCATTCCGTATTCATAGAAGCCCACAAGAAGCATATCCTGGATGCCCATATCCTTTACGGAATCCATCTGGACACAATTGCATGCAATATCATACATGAATGCCGGAACGCCGGCCGGGCAGGCCTCATCGGCCTTGGCACTGTCAATGGTTTCCTGCAGCAAGGATCCATCCATCAGTCCGGAGGGCATGCCATCAATGCTATTTCCTTCCAGAAGGGCAGCAAGACGGCGGCAGTCATTCTCGAGCAGGGGCAGTTCAAGCAGCCGACGGTCTGAACCGCTCACCCCCTGAATGATTTCCTGTCTGATTCCGTCCATGTCAGAAAGCTGGAAGCCTTCATCGAAGGAAAGATCCGCCAGTCCTGCAATCAGATAATAATACTTGGACATTAACCCGCTGTATCAGAAAAGGAGTTCGACAATCTGGTCTCTGAGCATGGACTTGAGCCAGTTCTCAAATTCTGCATCGCCGAAATCGACACGGTATGAGCCGTCCTTCGGCTGGATTGAGAAGAAAGCGTCACGTCCGGCCACCTGTCTTATCTCCAGACCGCCGTCAAGAAGGTCCTTTGCCTTGGCGGTGAACCAAGCCTTCATCCTGTCAGCCTGAGCGGTTGAAATGACCGGAGCCTGAGCACCGTCCCACTGACGTGCTATTTCAAGCACAAGTGTATTGAAAGTCTCAGGATCCGAGAAGAGACCTTTCACAGCATCGCCGGCAATACGGTCCGTCACGGTTGTGGCAATCTGCGACTTCAATGCCTCAAGCACCTGCTGTGCATAAAGCTTCAGTTCCTTATGTACATTTTCCGAATGTGCGGCGCCTTCCTTTCTGGCTGTCTGAACAATTTCTGCAGCCTCCTTCCTGGCATCAGCCAGAATCGTTTCCGCCTGAGTCTGAGCCTGAGCGACAATACTGTCCGCCTGAGCCTGTCCCTTTGCGACACCCTCGTTGAAGATGATGTCTGTCAGTTCCTGTATCTTATTATTCATATTCTGATTTGATGATTTTTCATAACGGTGATGCTCCACAAAATTAGAGAATTATTTCTCAACCACTTGCATTTTCATGTATTTTTTGTTGTGCCACACATGCCATATGCCGCCATTCGCTGGGAGTCAGGCCATTAAGTTCGCGGAACTTCTGACCATACTGTGACAGATACAGGAAACCGCTTTGCGTCATCAGCTGTTCAATGGCGACATCAGGCATTTCCACCATCAGACTTTTGGAATACTCAACCCGCAGGATAGCCACCATTGGTCTGAATCTGATTCCATAAAGCCGATGGACGGCCTCCGCGACATATGTCCGGTTCGTGGTCATCTTTCTGGCAAGCCGTTCGATCGTGCAATGTCGGTCAAGAAAGAACTTCTCTTCCAACAGGATCTTTTCCATTTCCGCAGCCATAAGGCCAAGTCTGCCATACGGCAGCATTCCCGACTCCATGACGCACGATTTCACGATAACAGATTCAGAGAAAGGTCGTAATATTTCCTCCAGGCCGTATCTGGCCACACCGTGTTCAAATGATAGATTAATGTTCATGGCTCACATATGTTTCATTCTGTCATTCTGCAAAGACAAGACATTAGTCCAACTTTCAATTACACTTTTGTTCAATAATTGACATCAAAAGCCAATGACATCCTTTTTTTGCTACTTTTGCATTAAAAATCGAACATCAAACAGTCATAATTTATGAAAAAGACCATTATTTTTCTTGTTGCAGCAATACTGGCCATGCCTTTTCAGGCTAAAGACAAGGAGGAAATCATCAAGACTGGATGGAATTTCGGACCCCTTCCAGTTGTAGGCTTCGATTCCGATCTCGGATTCCAGTATGGTTTGTGTTGTGACATTTTCAACTACGGAGACGGCACAAATTATCCGAACTATAATTTCAAAATCAATGTAGAGGCATCGACCTACACCAAGGGCTCCAGCGTTCTGCGCTCATACGGTGATTTCAAGAACCTGATTCCTGACGGAAAGTTCTTCTACGATGTGACATATTTCAACGCCCCGAAATTCGGATTCTACGGTTTCAACGGATTCGCGAATCCGTTCACTCCCGACTTCATTGAGCCCATGACTTCAGGAGCCGATGCAAAGTCAGGCTTCAACTTCATGTCGCGCAACCAGTTCCGTGCTCTTGCCAGCATGCAGAAGAAGATTTCCGGTGGACTGAACTGGGCTGCAGGACTTGCATTCTACAATATCAGCACCAGTCATCTTGACATTGATGATTATGACGGACAGACCACCCTGTTCGACCATTATGTGAACAACGGCCTCATTAAAGAGAACGAGAAGGATGGTGGCAACGTGACACAGCTGCGCGGCGGACTCGTCTATGACACCCGCAACCATGACAGCGACCCGACCAGAGGTTTCAACATTGAAGCCGCACTCGTTTACAGTCCTGACATCATCGACCGCAACGGCTACAGCAATCTGGGATTCACATTCACAGGCTGCGAATACATCTCGTTCCTGCGTGACAGGTTCACATTTGCCTACCGTCTTCTGATCCAGACCAATCTGTGGGGCGATGTTCCCTACTACTTTGTCAACAACATCAACTCCATGTTCTTCCGCAAGATGTACACCGAGGGCATCGGAGGAAACGCATCGGTCCGTGGTCTGAACCGCAACGGCGTACTTGGCAAGGGATTCGGTATGCTGAACGCAGAACTGCGTTGCCGCGTGCTTGACTTCAAGTTCATCAACCAGAACTGGCAACTGGCACTGAATCCGTTCTTTGACGCAGGCAAGACTCTGCAGCCATACCGTCTTGACGAGCAGAAAGCATGCATGGACCCAACCGTATGGTCAGGCAATGAAGACGCCATGCACATGACCGCCGGAGCCGGTGTGAAGCTTGTCATGAACCACAACATGGTAGTTTCATTCGAGGCCGCCAAGGCCATGGACGAAAATGACGGAAACGGTCTGTGGACAAATATCGGATTCAATTATCTGTTCTGAATAAAATGACTGAAAAGACACCAGTACTGCTGCTCACAGGTTATCTGGGCAGTGGAAAAACTACGCTGGTCAACCGGATTCTCAACAACACCAGCGGAATCAGATTTGCGGTTATCGTCAATGATATTGGCGAGGTGAACATAGATGCCAGCCTCATACAGCAGGGCGGCATTGTCGGCATGAATGACGACAGTCTTGTAGCTCTCCAGAACGGTTGCATATGCTGCACGCTGAAGATGGATTTGGTCGAGCAGTTGCGTCAGATCATCGCCCAACACCGTTTCGACTACATTGTCATTGAGGCCAGCGGCATTTGCGAACCGGCACCGATTGCCCAGACAATCTGCTCGATTCCACGCATGGATGCCAAGTTCACCAAGGAGGGCATTCCGCAGCTCGACTGCATTGTCACCGTGGTTGACGCCCTGCGTCTGAGAGACGAATTCGGTTGCGGTGACGACCTTGTAAAGAAGAACATAGGTGAAGAGGACCTTGAAAATCTGGTAATCCAGCAGATTGAATTCTGCAACCTGATACTTCTGAACAAGGCATCGATGGTAAATGCCCAGGAAATGGAAAGAATACGCAAGATCGTACGTGCTCTCCAGCCTCGAGCACGCATACTCGAATGCGACTACGGTGACACCGACCTTGACAACATTCTGAACACCGGTCTGTTCGATTTCGAACGTGTGGCCACCAGCGCCACCTGGATTCAAGAGGTTGAGAAGCATCATGAACTGGATGAGGATGATGACGATGACGACGATGACGACGATGAGCACCATCATGAGCACGAGCATCACCATGAGCACGAGCACGAGCATCACCATCATCATGACCACGAGGGCGGTGAAGTTGAAGAATACGGAATAGGAACATACGTCTATTACGCACGCAGGCCTATGGACCTCAACCATTTCGACTGGTTCGTAGCCAAGAAATGGCCAAAGGGCATTATCCGCACAAAGGGCATCTGTTATTTTACCGATGAATACGACACCTGCTATCTTTTCGAGCAGGCCGGAAAACAGATGTCGCTCAAGAACTCTGGACAATGGTTCGCCACCATGCCCGAAGACCAGCTGGTAAGAATGCTTCAGCAGGATCCGGTACTGGCAGCCGACTGGGACGAGACATACGGTGACCGCATGCAGAAGCTGGTCTTCATTGGTCAGAACCTCGACAAGGCCCTGATCAAGGCCGAGCTGGACAAGTGCCTCACAGACTAGACAATGAAATCCATCAGGAAATCATTCTCCTGAACAGGAACGGAAGGAAGAAGCTGGCAGTCATAACAGACGCCGGCTTTTTTCGTATCCGGCATCTTGGGCAGGAGCCTGTCATAAAAGCCACGGCCTCGGCCAAGACGGTGACCGTCGGAATCAAAGGCACGTCCCGGAACCACAACCAGATCAATGGCCGACAGGTCATCCACCACAGGACCATCGGGTTCCGGAATACCGAACTGTTGCCCCGCAACCAGTGAATCCTCGCCAACATAGCGTTTGACAACCAGTTCGTCGCCTTCTATTGCCGGCAGATAGAATGTCTTTTCCCCGTTCCATCTGCGTATGAATTCCTGCGTCAGGACTTCATCTGCCATAGCCCAATACATCAGGATATGTCTGCTCTCCCTGAAAACCGGCATCTGCTCCATGCGGTTCCACACTGCAGCTGACTGCGCGGTTTTTTCTTCTTCGCTCATAGTCCCCACAAGCCGACGTATCCGCTTTCTCACGCTCTGCTTGTCATCGGTCTTCATAGCCTTCATTGAAAATTCACAGCCACAATACTGCTGATTGTAGAATTCCTGTTCCCTGAGTATCTGGCCGCGACGTTCCTGCAATCCGCCCTGACGCCAGTTCCTGTCCCAGAATGTCAGCCCGGGAAACTGTGCAGCAGCCCATTGACCGGCTTCGACAATCTGGTCATGGCGTTTCCATCGGCTTGAATCAAGAGTCGATGTCAGGACGTCATAACCGTGTTCATGAGCATAACGGGCAGCTTCAAGAAGACGCATCCTGAAGCACTCAAGACATCGGGCTCCACGTTCCGGCTCATTTTCAAGCCCCCTGACACAGGACAACCATTCCCTATGGTTCCAGTCTTCATCAACTATTTCAAGCCCCAGACTTTGTGCATAACGCGTACACTCGTTCTTACGTACAAGATATTCCTCAAAAGGATATATGTTCGGATTATAATAATATATGGTGGGGCGCATGCCGTTTTCCAGCATATACTCGACTATTGCCCCCGAACAAGGGGCACAGCATGTATGCAACAGGATTTTCGGGTTCTCTTTCATATTCCGACGCTAAATTAGGAAATTTTTGAATACGACTTCAATCAATAGAAAAGGCGGCCCCAACAGGAAGCCGCCTTTTCTGTTATATGAATCGGAAATATCAGAGAACCTCAAAGTCAAGTGCCTTCAGATCCTTGTCGGCCGATGATGAACCGTACAGAAGCTGATACTTGCCTGCGAATGTCGATACCTCGTCAATTGACTCATCATAATACTGGAAGTTCTTTCCTGTCAGTTCGATGACTGCCTTACCGGTTTCACCGGCCTTAAGAGTCACGCGCGTGAAGCCCTGCAGGCCCTTGATGGGAGCTGCCGGATTGTCAAGGCTCTTGACATAGACCTGAACAATTTCAGTTCCATCCACGCTGCCTGTGTTGGTAACCGGAATGGTGATGGTGACCTTACCGTTCTTCTTCATGCTGGCCTTTGACAGAGTTGCCTCACCGTACTCATATGAAGTGTAGCTGAGGCCATATCCGAACGGATACAGAGGCTCGCCATGGAAATAACGGTATGTACGGCCTTCCATTGAGTAATCCAGAAAATCAGGCAACTGGTCTGTTGACTTGTAGAAAGTGACAGGAAGCTTGGCTGACGGGTTGCAGTCACCGTTCAGGATTTCAGCAAGTGCCTGAGCACCACCCTGACCTGGATACCAGGCCTGAATAAGAGCGTCGAACTGATCTTCGATGCTGCCGAATCCCATGCATGAGCCTGCACAGTCAACAAAGATTACCGGCTTGCCTGTAGCATGCATTGCTCTGACAAGACGCTGCTGGACTGCAGGTATTTCAATGTCGGGCTTGTCGCCGCCTTCACCTTCCATGGAAGGAGTGATACCGCCAATCACGATGATTGCATCGACATTCTGTTCAACCAGCTTGTCTGCGAGATCTGTGAATTCGGCAATTCCCTGACGGCAGATCTGTGCAGACAGACGTGCGAACTGACCGGTTGCATGAGTGTATTCGATCTTAATGTCATAAGACTGACCTTCCTTGACCGGGAATGACTTGAGCTGAGGCTGCTGGCCACGGCCGCCGAAACCGCCGAAACCGCCAAAGCCACCGAATCCGCCGAATCCGCCACGGCCACCCTGTGATGCCTTAGCCTCTTCAACCAGCTTACCGTTGACATACAGCTTGAAGCCGTTGTCACCGCTGATATTATAGTTCATGTCGCCTGTGAAGGGAGCAACCAGCTTACCTGTCAGACGTACTGAAATGTTATCCTTCTCAACACCGTCAGCGAAATTGTAAGCACCGAAAGTCGAGAAATTCACTTCCTTGTAGTTACCGGTAACGGCAGGAGCACCGCTGAACTCTGTGTTGTTCCAGAATTCGGCCTTGAAGCCCTGACCGCCATTCATATCCTGTGCATACTGGGTCGTGAAATATTCATTGCGGATTTCACATGCTCTGTCATATATGATTTCTGTGTTCGGGAAGAACTTTCTGATGCCGTCCAGCAGTGAACGTGAGTGCTCGTCAGTAGGACTGCCACCGTATTCACCGTTCATCATGCCCTTATCGTTGGCATTCGGACCGACTACAGCAAGCTTCTTGATATTCTTGTCAAGAGGCAGGACACCGTCATTCTTAAGCAGGACCATTGACTGGCGTGCAGCTTCAACGGCAAGCTCGTCATTGGCTTCGCTGCTGATGACATCCTCACCAAGGTTAGCCCAAGGAATCATCTCGGCAGGATCGAACATACCCAGTTCGAAACGTCCGGTCAGTACACGACGGAGAGCAACGTCAATGTCAGCCTCACTGATCTTACCGTCCTCAAGACCGCCCACCAGGCTCATGAATGACTTGCCGCATTCCAGATCCGTGCCTGAAAGGACAGCGTCAACACTTGCGCTGACTGCATCGGGATGTGTACCGTGCTGGTTCTTGTTATAGAAATTGTTGATGGCATCGCAGTCTGTCAGGATGATTGCCTCATAACCCCATTTCTCACGGAGGATATTTGTAAGCAGACGGTCACTTGCGCAGCAAGGATCACCTTCGTAACGGTTGTATGCGCACATGACCTCACGGACATCGCCTTCTTCTACCAGAGCCTTGAATGCAGGCAGATAGGTTTCCCAAAGGTCACGCATTGAAACCTTTGCATCATAACGGTGACGCTGTGCTTCAGGACCTGAATGCACTGCATAATGCTTGGCGCAGGCATGAGTCTTGTAGTACTTCTTGTCATTGCCCTGCATACCCTTGACGTTGGCAACACCCATCACGCTCATGTGGTACGGGTCTTCACCGTAAGCCTCCTGGCCACGGCCCCAGCGCGGGTCACGGAAGATGTTGACATTCGGGCACCAGAAGGTAAGTTCCGGATTACCTGGAACGTAATTGGCTCCCATGGCTACTTCGAAGATGTCATGATCTGAACGGTTCCAGTTGGCACGTGCCTCATCGGATACTGCGCTGAACACATCATACACAAGCTGATCGTTGAACGAAGCACCCATACCGATGGGCTGCGGGAACACTGTGTATCCGCCCTGACGGACACCGTGACATGCCTCGCTCCACCAGTTGTATGACGGAATTCCAAGACGGTCAACTGACACGGACTTGTTCATTATCAGACCCACCTTCTCTTCCGGTGTAAGGAGCGACATGAGGTTCTCCACACGCTTTTCGGTCTTGAGTTTAGGATTCTGGAAAGGATACTCATACTTTCCTGAACCGCATGATACCAGAATGGCTGCGGTAATGGCAATGATGCCTGTAATCTTTCTCATATTAAGTTTATTGGTTGATGATTTGGATGCTATCTGCAAAAGTCTTCAAAAAACGGTGCAAGATAGTCAAAAAATACGATATGTACACCTTTTGTCAACAAACTCATTTGCAAATGAAGGACAAATATGAATTTATTTTCAATCCAGCGTTGCTCTCATTCTATAAAGACAGTAATTTTGCGCTGTAATTTTTTCCAAACAATCATAAAATGAAGAAAACGATCATTTCGTTCCTGACATTGGCCCTGGCTGTCAGTGTCGTTTCGTGTTCAAAGAAATACGAGTACGAGACCGTCCCCGGCGATCCCATGGAGACCCGCATCTACACACTTGACAACGGTCTGAAGGTCTACCTGACCCGCAACACCGAATCACCCAGAATACAGACACTCATCCCGGTACGCGTAGGCGGCAAGAACGACCCGGCTGAGACCACCGGTCTGGCACACTATTTCGAGCACCTCATGTTCAAGGGCACAAAGCAGTTCGGCACCCAGAACTGGGAACAGGAAGAGCCCATGCTGGATGAGATTGAACGTCTGTTCGAGGTCTATCGCAACACTACCGACGAGGCTGAGCGTACAGCGATCTACCACCAGATCGACAGCGTGTCATACGAGGCTTCAAAGATTTTCATCCCCAACGAATACGACAAGCTCATGGCATCAATCGGTGCAGAGGGAACCAACGCCTACACAAGCCCCGATGTTACCTGCTTCACCGAGGACATTCCATCGAATCAGATAGAGAACTGGGCACGCATCCAAAGCGACCGTTTCGCAAACGCCGTGATCCGCGGCTTCCACACCGAGCTTGAAACCGTATATGAGGAAAAGAACATGTCACTGACACAGGACAGCCGCCGCGTTCAGGAGGCTCTGCTGGGACTGCTCTTCCCCAACCACCCGTACGGTACACAGACAGTTCTAGGTTCACAGGAACACCTCAAGAACCCGTCAATCACCAACATCAAGAACTACTACAACTACTGGTACGTTCCCAACAACATGGCCATCTGCATGTCAGGAGACTTTGATTTCGACAAGACCATCGCCATCATTGACAAGTATTTCAGCGTGCTGAAGCCAAACCAGGACCTCAAGCGTCCCGAGTTCAAGGACGAAGAGCCGCTTACCGCTCCCATACAGGCCGACATCACCGGACTGGAAGCCGAGATGGTATATATCGGCTGGAGAGTTCCGGGTGAATGCGATTCCAAGACATCAACCATCAAGGGACTGGCCGGAGAAGTCATGAACAACGGCAAGGCCGGACTTGTGGACCTGAACATAACCAACAAGCAGAAGGTGCTTGCAGCCGGTGCCGGAGTCTATGGTCTGTCAGACCGCGACATGTTCATCATGATGGGTTATCCCAAAGAGGGACAGACTCTTGAGGAAGTCAGGGACATTCTGCTTGAAGAGGCACGCAATCTCAGGGAAGGCAACTTCTCGGACAATCTTCTTCCCGCCTGTGTTGCCAACACGAAGCTCAACATCCAGCAGTCTCTTGAAAACAACGAGGCACGCGCTTCCATGTTCGTCGACAACTTTGTAAACGGACTTGAATGGAAGGACGCCATTGACCAGATGAACGATCTCGAGACCGTAACCAAGCAGCAGATTGTCGATTTTGCAAACAAGTACCTGTGCGACAACAACTATGCTGTGGTCTATAAGCATCAGGGACAGCCCACCGACTTCAAGAAGATCGAGAAGCCTGCCATCACCCCGATTTTCACCAACCGTGACACATCAAGCGCATTCCTCCGCGAAATCCAGAACACACAGGTCACACCCATCGAGCCTGTCTTCGTTGACTTTGAGAAATCAGTCCTCAAGGACAATGTCAAAGGCATGGAGATGCTTTACACCAAGAATGACATCAACGACATTTTCCGTCTGACTTTCCAGTTCAACCGCGGTGATGCCGATGACAAGCTGCTTGACCTGGCATCGGACTACATAGGTTATCTTGGAACAGACAAGATGACTGCCGATGAAATCAGCGAAGCTTTCTATGATCTGGCATGCAGCTACAACATCGGCGTTTCCGATGACAATACCAGCATAACAGTTACCGGCCTTGCCGAGAACATGGGCAAGGCAGTCAAGCTGCTCGAGGACCTCATTGCCGGAGCTAAGAGCGACGAGGATATTCTCTGGGGCCTGAAGGCCGACCTGCTCAAGATGCGTCAGATGAGCAAGACCAACCAGAGAAGCTGCTTCAACGCACTTGTCGCATGGATGAATTACGGCGAGACCAATCCCTACAATCAGGTAATCCCTGAAAAGGAAGTCATCAGTCTGAACGGTGACCAGATTCTGTCCAGCCTGCGCGACCTCACGAGCTGCCAGCACCGCATATTCTACTACGGTCCTGCCAGCCTTGACGAAGCTAAGGCCGAAATCGCCGACTGCCACAACGTTGCTGAAAACGCCAAGCCTCTTGAATACAAGCTGACATACAAGTACCAGACGACCGATGGGAATCCCGTCATCTACATGGCTCCGTACGATGCCAACCAGATTTACATGCAGTCATATTTCTGCGACGGCAAACAGTTCGATCCCGAGCAGTCAGCAGTCATTGCCCTGTACAACAGCTATTTCGGCTCAGGCATGAACGGAATTGTATTCCAGGAAATGCGTGAGGCACGCGGTCTTGCATATTCAGCCAGCGCCGCCTACACCACCCCAAGCGAACTCGGCGACAGCTACTCGTTCCGCAACTACATTGCCACTCAGAATGACAAAGCCGTTGATGCCATCCTTGCTTTTGACGAAATCACAAACGACATGCCGGTTTCCGAAAAGGCATTCCAGATTGCCAAAAGCGGTCTCATCTCTTCAATGCGTTCTGAAAGGACCAGCGCACGTGGCCTTATCGGAGCATACCTGAGTGCTGAAAAACGCGGAATCGACTATGACCTGAACAAAAAGATCTATGAAGACATTCAGAACATGACCCTGGATGACATTGTCAAGTTCCAGCAGTCAGTTGTGAAGAATCATTCCATCAACCGTGCCATTCTTGGCCGTGAGGAAGACCTCGATATGGAGAACATCTCAAAGTTCGGCAACATCGAGCGCCTTACTCTGGAGCAGATCTTTGGATATTAATACAAAAGATATACGTCAGAATAAGTCCTGATGCAATTTCACAACGGAATCAAGTTGCTAAATATTCAACTTGATTCCGTTTTTAAGTTAATTATCCGCTAATTTCATTTAACAATTAATATCATTTAATTAACGCATTAAGAAATACAGCGTATGCAGAATCTCCATACCTTTGCAGTGCAAATAAGAAAACAAGGTAATTCTCATAAGCATTAATTGGTTAGTAATTAGGTTAGTTATTGAGCCCGCAAATCTGTGAAGACTGTAAGGTTCACTCCGCAAGGGAAATGGTCCCTGCGGGGGCAATTGAAGAAAAGAAATTCACGTGAGTGAATTCTTTTTTTTTGCCCCTTGCGCCAGGATTTTGAGAAAGGAAAGGCTCACCCGAAATTTAGTGGGGATTGCTGATATCAGATCTCATTTTGAATACAGTTTTTGCATGCTGGATGGGTGGCGGTGCGGACAGCCGCTCCATGTCCTGCTCCTGCGGGCTTTCAGGCTGAAACGCGGAACTCGCGGCTTTGCCGCTCAGACAGCCGCGTTTCTTCACGCCTGAAAGGCCTTGTCGCTTACCGGCCATTCCACGGAAAGTCCGCACAGCCACCCATCCAGCATACAAAAATGTCGCGGGAACAAAGTTTGGTAATATTGCCAATCCAACATGAAAAGCCCTACCACATGCATTTCTGGATGCTGGATTGTCCCGACCTAGGGTAGCCTCGGATTCGTCCCCACTGATTTTCGGGTGAGCCAAAGGAAACCGAATCCGGCTCACCCGAAAATCAGGTATCCGTATTGTCAAGATGACAAAACAAGCCCTTTTTGTCATCTCAATACCGCTATCGATGCAAATCTTTCGTCCCGACATCTCCGCACCCCGTCAGGAAGCCATTCAGAAGGCGGTAATGTAAGCCCTATGCCTTATTCTCAACTGTAACATCATAACGGGATGACAAAATGGCATTAATTGTCATCTCGTCTTATACGGGGGTGCGGTTTGTGCGCGGATTACCATACTTCGTGCCGCAGAAGCAGGCCATGGTCAGGACAAGTCATGGAGCAGCAGTCCGCTCAGCCGTCACCCTCTCCGTCACGCAAAACATGTATTCAAAATGAGATCTGAGATCAGCCCCACACTGATTTCGGGTGAGACCTGATATAAACAATCCCCACTGAATTCCGACTGAGCCACGAATCCTGGGTTCAGTATTTTTTACACATTTTGAAAATCCATCCCAAAAGCGTAAATTTGCAAACGACATAAATGCATTGAAACAATGCGTAAACTGCTTGCCATATTGCTCTGCCTGATGCTGATACCCGAAGCTCCTGCTCAGGAACAGGCCGAAGCTGAACAGAGAGTTGTGCGCAATGTTCAGAATGTATTGGATTTCAACCGCGAGTTCCCGCAGGAAAAAGTATTCCTTCAGTTTGACAACACAAGCTACTACCAGGGAGAGACAATCTGGTTCAAGGCACTTGTAGTCAATGCATCCACTTTGGAAAGAAGCAACAGCCGAGTGCTTTACGTTGAGCTGCTTTCACCGACGGGCATCATGCTGCAACAGCTGAAACTCCAGATCTATGACGGTCAGGCCGATGGATGTTTCAACCTGACTGACAGTTCTGTCCGCGATGCGGTCAAGCTCAGAGGCAATCAGCCCTATCCAAGCGGATACTATGAGGTCAGGGCGTACACCCGATACATGTTGAACTTCAGCGAGAGCATTGTGTTCTCAAGAGTCCTGCCGGTATTCAAAAGCCCTGTATCAGAAGGCAAGTACGAGGACCCTGTCATTGAAAATCTGGAAAAAGGCAAGAACAACGTCCGTGATATTCATGACAAATTGAAGGAAGTCAATGTGTCGTTCTTCCCCGAGGGCGGAAGCCTGCATCCAAAAACTCCCGCACGTGTGGCATTCAAGGCGACAGACAAAACGGGGATGCCCATTGACGGGACACTTCTTGTCAACAATCATTACGGCAAGGACAGCATAATAAGTGCTCAAACCATCCATGATGGAATGGGGCGTTTTGAACTGCTGGTTGGAAGCCGAAGCCCCAATTGTGTATTTATACATGAAGGACGTGAATACAAAGTGAGTGGGCCCAAGTTGGATTACCTGCAAGGACTGTCGTTGAAAATCAACCAGATGACAGATTCCATTTCGGCTATCATATACAATGCCACCGGCTGGGTCGGAACCTTTGCAATAGCGGTATGCTGCCGCGGGCAGATTTACCATGCCCAGACTTTTTTCCTTGACATTGACTCCGCTCATCTTACAATCCCGACTGCCGACATACCCATGGGTGTCTGTCAACTGACAGTTATGGAGTCATATGGAATTGTCAGGGCGACAAGGCATTTCTTCAATTACAGGCCGCAGTATTCTCCTCCTGCCCTGACCGCCCGAACGGACAAGACATCTTATGCTCCTTATGAACATGTCAGCATGGACCTGTCACTTCTTGGCGGTGACGGCAAACCTTTCCGTGACCGTTTCTGTCTGTCGGTCCGCGACGGCAACAGCCTGAAGACCGCCAGCATGGACAATCTGGCAACTTCGCTGCTGTTGTCATCGGACCTGCGAGGGCTGATTCTCAATCCCGAGTATTATTTTGAGTCCGATAATGCCGAACACCGCATTGCCATGGATCTTCTATGTATGGTCCAGGGCTGGGAGCGGTACAATTTCACGATGATGGAAGGCAGGTCTCCTTTTGAGGAGAAATACCGCAGGGAAGAAAAAATGAACCTAAATGGCAGGGTAATCAGCTATTTGAACTCATACAGGTCAATTGACAGCGTTCACACATTCCTGTCTGTCGCTCCGGTATTGTATGACTCTCTGCTATATTCGGGACACTATCTGACTGGGAAAGACGGCTATTTCGGTTTTGACATTGGCGATTTCTACGGACCGGCTTCGGTTTTTGTCCGTCTGAGCAAGAAGAATATTCTGGGAAAGGAAAAGGCGCTTATGAACATGACATTCGAAAGGGCGAAGATTCCCGCTCCAAGAACTTTCAGCCCCGAAGAACTTGTTTTCGGGTATGACTATGATGAGATTGTCCATCGGAAAGACAACTATGCAGTAACTGGCATGGGATCAATGTATTCCGATGATGGAATCAAACTGCCCGAGGTTGAGATTGTAGCACCAAGGAAATATATTGACTATTTCACATTCAAGGCCATTGATGTTGAAAAGGATGTGGAATACCAGCTTGACCTTGGCGAACTGCCTTCCAATATCTCAGGTTATCTTCTTGGTAAAGGCTACAAGATTGACCCCCAATTTGATGTCCTTAATTTATCATCCACTGTCACAGCTGGCACGCCCGGTGATTTCGCTGCTATTCTCAATGATTTCGGCATGTGGTCATACGCATTCCAAAAAGCCGGCCTGCTGGACCATTTTCCGGCATTCTGGTATGTCCATGATTCCAAAGGCCTGGTCAGACTCCCCAACGGTGGGACATGGAGCCTGAACACACAGAACATTGAAAGCATACTCGTGTTTGACGATGCGGCCACTTTACCTGAAATTGCGGAATCCGTTCCTCTCCTTGTTGAGGCAATACACAAAGACGGGAATCCCAAAGCTATTGCCTTCATGAACGGTGATTATTCGCGCCGGAAATTCAGACTTGTCGAAATCAGGGTCAAAGACCGCAGACCTGATAATGGCCAAATGTTGGATTTGGGCAAGCGGATAATGAAATTCGACGGATATTACATCCCTGCCCAGTTCTACAGTCCCCAGTATCCTGACGGTCCCATTGAAGAGACAAAGAAGGACTACCGCCGCACCCTGTACTGGAACCCCAATGTAATAACCGACAGTCTTGGCCATGCCCGGATAGATTTCTACAACAACTCATACAGCACCAGGTTCAACGTGAATGGTGCGGGAATAACAGCAGGCGGCTCACCCTATGTATTGAATGAGGATTTCTGAAGAAGCGGAGACCGCAAAGGTTTTAAAACACCTGTTACAAACTGATGGACATTATCCGTATATTTGCACAATCAACAATAAAAATGCTATGGAATACGAGATAATGATCCTGCAGAATGCGCAGGTGATAGGTATGTCAAAGGAAATCGCCTTCAACAATCCATCCGAGTGTCAAAAGTTCTGGGGTGAGTACGTCGAGCGCATAGTGAAACCCATCTATCTTGAAGGCAATGCGCCTGATGAATTCCAGAAGGCTGCAGTGGAGAACAACGTCGGGGAGTTCGGTCTATGCACCTGCAAGATTCCGAACCACAACTGCGGGACTTGCGCTGCCACAAACTTTACCGCCTGCAACACAAAGACATTCACATACGTGATTGGCGGAATATATAAAGGTGGCAATGTGCCGGAAGGGATGACTCTGTATCCTCTTGGGAGCGGACGCTGGCTCAAAGTCCATTTCGATGGCGGAATGGCTGCTTTCCAGCAGCAGTTTGCAGTATTCCATAATGAATGGCTTCCTTCACACCCTGAATTCAGATGGGCGGACAATGCCTGCTGCATGGAGTGGTACTGCGGCACCGATATCAATTCTCCTGATTATCAGTGCGGAATAATGATGCCTCTTGCTGATTGAACAGCCTTGTCAGCCTGTAGCTTAAACAATAATACAACGACGATAAGATTAGAACAACCTGAAATGATGGCGCAAGAAATGACCATGAAGATACTGGAAACAAAAAGACTGATTCTCAGGCCCTGGCGGGAATCCGATGCTGATACTCTGTTCAAATATGCATCGGACCCTGACGTGGGTCCACGCGCAGGATGGCCGCCGCACAAATCCGTAGAGGAAAGCCTTGAACTGATAAAGACAGTCTTCAGTTGCGAAGGAATGTGGGCTGTAGAGCTGAAGGAGACATCGGAAGCGATAGGCTGCGTGGGGTATCTTCCATCATCAGCGTCAAACCTTGACATAGCAGATGACCAGTGCGAGGTTGGCTACTGGATTGCCAGGCCTTACTGGAACAAGGGAATATGCACCGAGGCGATGCAAGCAGTGGTGGATTACT
>JAZUEH010000160.1:0-9743 GCA_045640065.1 Bacteroidaceae bacterium | reverse complement strand
AAGATTGAAAATGTGAGCGATAGACGGGGCACGATCCCGCGACCTTCGGCTTGGGAAGCCAACGCTCTACCAACTGAGCTACTATCGCGTTCCTAACGGTTGCAAATATATGACAAAGTTGTGGAACTTTGTCATATATGGGCAGGTTAATGTCTAATAATTACATTGAAATCAGACAGACTGATGCTGTGCACGCAACAGATCATTGACTGTCTTGACCGGGTTGAAGGTCTCGAGCGGAACTTCAACGAACAGGGTGTTCCAGTCACTCATGGCACCGTTCCAAAGACCGGGCAGTTCAAGTGCCTTGAGCTCACGGCCGTTCTTGGACTTGTTGGAAATGAATCCGGTTGCATGATCGACATACTGGGGAAGATTGAATTTGCGTCCCTTGTAGTCCTTGACTGCACAGACAAGATCGACAGGGTTGAAATGTGTGCCCTTTGTGAACATCTCCTTCTTGCAGCTGTCACTGAGGTCAATCTGTGAACTTTCCAGAATCTGCAGTGATACCGTCCCGTCAGGATTATATGCGAGGAACGGTCCTCCGCCAGGTTCTCCCACATTCCTGACCATTCCGCACACGCGCAACGGGCGGTTGAGCTTTTCTGAAAGCCATGCGGCAGTCTGCTGCAAGTCCAATGTGGCTATATCCGGCTTGCGGCAGCAGAGCGTACCACGGACAAAATCCTGGATGGTCCGGATCTGTTCGGCTGTGTATTTGCCGCTCTCGAGTATGCGCAGATATTCGAATATCCTGTTCTGAACTGTTACAAGAATACCGGCAAGAAGCTTTTTGCCGGTTATGGTTGCGGGCTTGAGGTGGTCAGGAACCACGTTGTCTATATTCTTTATGAAGATGATATCCGAATCAAGATCGTTCAGATTCTCAATGAGGGCACCATGACCGCCAGGACGGAACAGAATACTGCCGTCATTGTTGCGGAACGGCTGGCCGGCAGCATCGGCTGCAACGGTGTCGGTGCTTGGCTTCTGTTCTGAGAAACTTATGTCAAAGCGCGTACCGTACATCTTGGCCATGGCTGCCTGACTGTCATTGCCCAGCTTTTCAAACAAAGCGCGGTGTTCGGCTGATACGGTGAAGTGCAGGTGTACCACAGCATCGGACCCGGCAGCGTAGAGTGCGCCTTCGGCCATGTGTTCTTCCATTGGAGTGCGGGCTCCGGCCTTGTATGAATGGAATCTGAGAAGTCCTTTTGGGAGGGCACCGTAATTCAGACCCTTATCCTGAAGAAGGTTGGCGACAATGGCCTTGAACTTTCCGGCAGCAATGAGTTCCGGAATTTCCATACCTTCGTTGGCCTTGCAGCAGGCGTTCAGTTCCGGATAGAATGCGAACTTTGCAATGCCATTGAAGAAAGTCTTTTCAAAGTCTGTCTGTGGAACGTCATATTCTGCATCAAGGAAAGCGAACAGGTCCTTGAACATGCGGCTGGCAGCACCAGAAGCGGGCACGAACTTTGTAACGCTGTGACCGCTGGCAAGGTAGTTGTCCCATGTCCTGATGTAACTGTCACACTGCTCCGCGGTAGTCTGGATTATTCCTTTTCCTACTGATGCGGCTGCTTCAAGTTCCAGATACGGGAATCCTTTTGCTATGGATTCAAGTTGTGATTCAACCATTTGGGCGCTGATGCCCTTTTTCTCAAACTGTTCAAGGTCTTTCTTGTCGAACATGATTATCCTGTCTGTTTTCAGAGTTCGAATCAAAGTTAACCCCGTTTTTTCGAATGACCAAGCAAAAGGACTCATGTTTTGAAAAATTCTTTCTACCTTAGCGCAGAAATAAACACTGTATTATGAAAATCAGACTTCTGCTCACTTGCATGCTGGCTCTGTCATTTGGTCTTCAGACCAGGGCTCAGGACACTGAATCGGAGACATCAGGCAAATATCCGACCATCACTTTTGAAAAGACGACCCATAATTTCGGACTGTTTGACAAAGAGCATGGCAAACAGGTCTGCTGGTTCAAGTTCACCAATACTGGCGATAAGGAACTGGTTATCCTGTCGGCAACAGCCAGTTGCGGATGTACTGATCCCGAGGTTCCGGAACAGGCCATAATGCCGGGTATGAGCGATTCCATAAAGGTTACTTATTCCGGTGCCACGAACCGTCCGGGTGTATTCAGAAAGACCATCATGCTCAAAACCAATACAAAGGAGAAGACGGCATACCTTTATATAACTGGCGAGATGGTTGAGAAACTGGTCGCTGACCGAGTGAAGAATCAGGAATAAGTCCTGTCATTTTCTTTTGCTACCGGTCAGTTCCGTTACGGTCAGATTGGACTGGCTGTCTACTTTGAAGCTTACTTTCCATCCCCGGTAATCGAATCTGTATATCCTTTCAGGATCATTCTGATAGCGCGGACGAGGGTCCTCAGCCAGGATCTCAGTCAGTTCCTGGCGGGTAGTACTGTCCACTTTGCAGTTTTCAGGAAACGTCACATTCAGCCGGTGCATATCCACACGGTCGGTGAATCCGCCTGTGGCATTGGGCTGGCAGTCCGTGTATGGAATGTACGGTTTGATGTCGAAAATGGGGGTTCCGTCCATGAGGTCGGCTCCACTGATGTGTATGACGGGACCGTTCGGACTGTTGAAATCAATACGTTCAAGCTTTACGCATGAAAGTCCGATGGGATTGGGACGGAAAGGAGAGCGGGTGGCGAATACTCCCATGCGGGTGTTGCCTCCCAGACGTGGCGGTCTCACGGTGGGTGACCATTGCTGGCGTACCGATTCGGAGAATTCCCAGATGAGCCAGATATGACTGAACTCCTCCAGTCCTCGCAGGGCACTCGGGTCGCGATATTCGGGCTCGAATACAATGGTACCGGTTACCGATGTGGCAAGTCCGCTCTGACGGGGAATGCCGAACTTGGATGAAAAACCGCAATGAATTGTCGCTATTGCTTCCATTTTGAAATAAGCTGTTGCGAAAGTACTGAAAAAATGGCTTACTTTTGCCAAAACAGTTAAGGTTCGCATGCGTTTGTCCTTCACATACATTGTTGTCCTGTCATTATCTCTGACATGTTTTGGAGGACAGACTGCTTCTGCTCAAATCGGGGAATTGGGACCGCGTACGCAGTATTGTGACAAGGTATTCTGGGCCAATGATATGCCGTGTGGCGACAGTGTTTCCAGTGCCATGTTCCGTGAGTGCTGTTTCATCTGCGATTCCGACACCCTGTTCCTGGCCTCACATGCCGATCAGATGGTATTGATTGACTGTACAATACTTGGTAATGGAGAAGTAAGGTGGTCCCGCTATCCGAGCATATCTGACAGGAACTACATGTCCGGTCTGGTCCGTAACGGTTATGATTATGTGATTGAGGAGGAAGGTGCTTCAACCGTTGAACTTGAAGGCTTGCCGCTGGCTGACGAGTTGCTGAAACCTGAGCCACAATATGCCACACACCTAAAACTTGTCGCATCCGATGATTATATCGAGCCGGGTGGCAACTGTCAGGTTGACGCGGTCTCCGATGCACCTCTTCCCGGTGGCTTTCTTGGTTGGCACTGCGATGATTCCAGAGTGAAACTGGTGCCGTCGGCCGATGGCATGTCATGCATCGTGTATGCTGAAGAGCACACATCGCCCTATATGGCATTAGTCCAGTCGTTCGGTCTGAATGGTGTTGAATGTGCCTTGAATATCAGTGTCGGTCGGCCTGTATCTGATATGTCTTCAGTGGAACTTCCGGGAGCGCCTGTAAGGAAAAAGGGATTGTTCGGGAGACTGTTCAAAAGAAAGAAGGACAAATGAGAAGACTGTTGCATAAGGTGTTGGAACATCCGCTGCTGCTTGTGCTGGCAATGGTCCTGTCCTGTGGCTGTGGAGGTCAGAGGGAACAGGCCCATGGTCTGAATGAGACCGCTTTGGATTACCTTTGGATCAGTCTTGACTCTTCAAGCCATTATGCCGCACTGGCACTTGACTGTGCCGGAACTGACAGGACAGAAAGGGCTCAGGCACTGAATACTCTTGCCCGAGTGGCTTTCATGGGAATGGACTACGGATTGGCCTGGGACCTGTATGGCCAGGTACTGGACAGCCATCCAGGCATTTCCATGCAGATTACCGCCAACATCGGACTTATGCGTATCTGTCAGCGCACGTCCGATAATCTGGCCTTTTATGAATATCGCAACCGCATTCTGCTGCTGCTCAGAACAATGCACGATGAGGAATCGCGGCTATCAGCGCAGGATCTCGGAAAACTGGAATCTCTTGAAAGATCATTCCGCATGGAATCGGCCATGTATTACCACGACCTGGGACAGACCGCCCAGGCCGATGAAGAAATGCTGTCCGTCTCTCAGGATTCCGGTCTCAGACAGGATACGGACCGTTGGCTGATGTATCTGTATCTCCAGGGGCTTGGAATTGGTCTTGAACCGGAAAGGTCGGGAATGCAGGAACGGCTGTATTGTCTGGAACAGTGTATGAAACAGGCTGAAAAATGCGGCAACAGGCGCATGGAGACAGTATCGGCTGTTGCTCTGAGTTCCCTGATTCTTGAAACAGAAGGCGATATTCAGAAGGCTATGGATCTGGCTTCCCGCTCGTTGGATGTGGCCCGTGGCTATCATGGAGGTTATGAAACCGTTCAGGCACTTTGCCAGATGGCACGCTGTCAGATTTCCGCGGAACAGTATAAAGACGCCCTGTTTGATCTGAATGAGGCACTTGAGATAGCAGAACGGGCATCGGGCACCGGAATATGGGACTATGCAGTCCCAGAATGTGTCGCTTCGATTCATGAAATCATGAGTGTGGCATGGTCCGGGTTGGACAATGCCGAAGAGTCAGACCTGCATCGTGACATTTATCTCGAGATACAGAAGACAATACGTCTGGACCGCCGTTATGAGGCCAGACGGGTTCTTCTGGAACAGTCCAACCACCGTCTGTCGGGACTTATCCTTGGAATAGGGATTGCCATCCTGCTTCTGGCAGTTCTTTATATTCTGGTGTTGCGCAGGGTCAGAAAGTCAAATCTCAATTATGCCCGGCTCATGGAACAGAGTGTGGATCTATGCAGAACCATTCTGCAGCCTGTTCCGGCCGAAGAGCTTCAGGACAGGATGGATACTGTGGTGGCACCGCGGCTGTGCAGTCTGACAGGTGCCGCCAATGTGACTGTGACCGCTCCGGGACGGGTCGATGTGGATTGGGGCGGACATCGCCCGAACCGTGATTCCAGAGCTGTTGTGGAAACGGTCTCGCCGTTTCTGGAACAGGCATATGCAAACTCGCAGTTGCTTCTGTGGCAGTCCGACACTATCGAACAGGCCCGCAAGCAGCACTATCTTTATCTAGTGCACAGGGCCGAGAGCAAACGCGGCAATCTGGTCAGAAAGACATGCTGTCAGGTCGTGGCTCAGTGTCTGCCGTGGATTGACCGCATGAAGTCGCAGATTGAACGTCTGTCCGGATTGGAGCCGGGTACCACGGAATACGAACAGGGAATGGACTATGTCAGCGAACTGGCCTCCATGATAAACCGCTACAACGATATCCTGGCCGGATGGATTGGCATACGTCAGGGACTTGTCACACTGAATATAAGCAGTTTCCCCATACAGGAACTTCTGGATATTGTGGGGCAGGGGACATCGGCCTTCAGGAACAAGGGTGTGGAGCTGAGCGTCCTGCCCAGTGATGCCGTGGTACGTGCTGACCGTGTGCTTACACTGTTCATGATCAATACTCTGGCCGATAATGCACGCAAGTTCACTCCTCAGGGAGGTAGGGTTACCGTTCAGGTTCAGGAGGAAACCGAATATGTCGAGATTTCAGTCAGCGATACCGGAATAGGTCTCAGCGAATCCGATGTGCAGCGCATCAACCATGACAAGGTTCTCGATTCCGGCAGTATAGGCGATGCCGGAACGGAGCACGGAAGCGGATTCGGACTGATGAACTGCAAGGGCATCATTGACAAGTATGTGAAGTCACATCCCATGTTCAGCGTGTGCCGTTTCCATGTGGACAGCGTGAAGGGTAAGGGAAGCCGTTTCTCGTTCCGTCTGCCCAAGGGAGTCAGAAAGGCGCTCTCCATATTGCTTCTGATGCTTTCCGTAACTTTGCCGGCTGATGCACAGGAGAATCCTGACAGCCTGCTTGCCTTGGCATACGACTATGCATACAACGCCTACAGCCTGAATGTCGATGGCGACAGCCGTGCGGCATTGGAGCAGGCCCGGCTGGCTTTTGACATGCTCAACGCTGATTATCTGGAGCATGGAGGCCAGGGGCGTATGCTGGCTTTGTGGGACAGTCTGCCTGCAGCTGAACTGCAATGGATAGAGGAACGCCATGCCACTGACTATGAGACGGTCCTGTGGATAAGGAATGAGGTGGCCGTATCGGCTCTTGCCCTCAAGGACTGGAATCTTTACCACTATAACGATGAAGCCTATCTGAAACTGTTCAAACAGTATTTCAGCGACAGCCTTGTCGAACAGGATTGTGCTGAACTCCAGCATTCCAACAGCAATCTGTCCATTGCCTTTATACTGTTCGTTCTGGTTCTGGTCACGGCTTTTCTTGTCCTTTTCGCAGTATATGCCCGTCATTGGATACGCCATCGCAGCGACCTGAAGCAGATGCTGGGCATTATGGACAGCATCAGACGCTCCCTGGATACGGTCAGTGTCGAGAATTTCGATGTCGGGAACACTCTTCAGACCATGTGCGATTCCATATTTCCCGATATGGACAGCCTTTTCGGACTTGACGGCCTTGGAATCGGTCTGCCTGACGGGGAATGTGTCATCCATGTGGTCAGCGGCAAGCCCGGTGCAGCATCGGATTGCGTTACGGTTCCAATGGTGAACGGTCCTGACCAGCCCGAGATAGGGACATTGGAGATGTGGCTTAAGGGCGATGACATCCAGAACCGTCAGGTGTTGGACATGATAACCGGATATCTTGCTGCGGCAATGCCAAGCATGCTGCTCAGGTTCGAATCGGGTTTCAATGACCTGAACCAGTTGTCCGAGGAATCGGCCCGGATGAAAATGGAGCAGGAACGTCTGCATATCAACAATATGGTATTGGACAACTGTCTGTCCACGCTGAAGCATGAGACCGTCTGGTACCCGAACCGCATAATGCAGCTTGCGGCCGCCCGTGACAGGACTGACATGCCCGAACTGGTCAGCTATTACCGTGATGTCTTCGGCATTCTGAGCCATCAGGTACTTGATGAAACGCGCATTCCGCTGGTTCAGCGCAGTTCGGTCAGTTCCAGGTCCATTGTGGATGATGTGCTCAGGACCATGTCCCGCAAGTATCCGTCCTTGCAGTTTGAGTGTGATGGCCCGGATCTGGCTGTAGAGGCCGATGAAGAGCTTGTGCGCTTCCTTCTGGAGAACCTTGTATCGCGCAGCATGGAACTGGGTTGTCAGGGACCGGTATCCGTTTCCATTGCTGCCGATGGGGATTTTGTGCGCTTTGCCCTGTTCTGCCCTGGAATACATCCGGCTACGGATACGCTGTTCTCACCGCTTGGAAATCCGGACAGCATGGCATTCGTACTTTGCAGTCAGATAATACGTGAACATGATGAGAGTTTCGGACACATAGGATGCCGCATCAATGCCGAAAGCCGTCAGGGCGGTACGCTGTTGTGGTTCACACTCCCTAATGCAGAAAGAATATGAACAGATACAGGACTATAGTAGTTGAAGATGTTGCTCTGGAACTGAAGGGCACGCTTTCCATAATCAGGAATGACATTCCCGAACTGGAGGTCATAGGCACAGCCGCCAATGAGAGTGACTTCTGGCAGCTGATGGGGCAGGGCGAAGCCCCCGATCTGGTACTGCTCGATCTGGGCCTGGGCGGTTCTACCACGGTTGGAGTCGACATCTGCCGCAGACTGCGTCAGGAACACCCTTCTGTAAGGGTCCTTGTCTTTACCGGTGAACTGAACGGGGACAGTCTCTGGGCCGATGTCATGACGGCCGGTGCTCACGGGCTCATTCTCAAGACCGGTGACCTTCTGACACGCAGTCAGGTGCTGGCAGTCATGTCCGGTCAGGACAATGTGTTCAGCCAGCCGGTCATTGACCGTCTTGTAGCCGTATTCTCAGAGCACGTAAGAAACGTGTCGCTCAAGTCACAGGCGTTCATGACCTATGACATAGATGAATTTGACGAGCGTTTTCTGCGTCATTTGGCTTTGGGATATACCAAAGACATGATATCGGATTTGAGAACAATGCCGTTCAGCGCCAAGTCTCTGGAAAAGCGTCAGGCCGATCTGACGACACGTCTGTTTCCTGCCGGACAGCAGCATGGCGTCAACGTGACCCGCCTGGTCGTCAGAGCAATAGAACTGCATATTATTGACCCGAATAACCTGGCCCCCGATGAGTAATCCCAGGCGCCGTCTGCCCCACGTGGCATTCATATACCTGATCCTGATAATCGTTGTCATACTGGCATCGTGGATGGGAAGCGTGCTTGAAATGCGTTCGGGCAAGGCCTTTTCAATGTATCAGATAAGGAGCATTCTCAGCGCTTCGGGAATCCGATGGGTGGTTTCAAACGCAGGCGTGAGCATATCGGAAGCCCCAATTGGCACAGCCCTGATGCTTTTCATGGCCATTGGGGTGGCGCAGGGCAGCGGCATCGTGGCCGTTCTTTCCGGCAAGCGGCATCCAAAACTGTCGCCAAGGGAAAAGGCATCGCTGGTGGTGTCAGGGGTCTCTTTGCTTGCCCTTTCCCTGCTGTTCCTGTTGGGAGCCGTGTCGGGCAGCAATATGACTGTAGGGTTGGCTGGAGGTCTGTCGCAGAGCCCTCTTGCCCGGGGTGCGGCATTCCTGATAATGCTGATAGTGGCAGTCCCGTCACTGGCCTACGGACTGGCCAGCGGCACATTCCATTCGAGTCATGACTGTGTCAGGGCATTTGCCAGGTTCATTGCTCCCATGGCGGAATTCCTTGTCTGTATGGTACTGGCAAGTCAGCTCATAGAGACGCTGCAATATACCAGACTGGATGTGCTGATGGGCTTAAGCCCGAATGCAATGACGGTCATTTCAATCATCCTGTACTGGTTGCCTCTTCCAATAATACTGCTTTCAGACCAAAATTCAGCCCGCAAGGTTTGCAATCTCAAAACAAAGTCATAATTTTGCACCCGCAAACCGTGAAAAGGTCTGCATCAGGTCGGTTCCGTAGCTCAGCTGGATAGAGCAACAGCCTTCTAAGCTGTGGGTCTTGGGTTCGAATCCCAACGGAATCACCAATCAAGTATCGTAATTAGTTGAAAATCAACAAATTACGATACTTTTCTTTTGTATTTGCACCAGATTTGCACCAATCGCACAACGGTGGCTCCCAACATATAGCCCTAAGACTGGTCGGCCCACATGTTGGATGACATGCGGGTTTTTTGTAGATTGGGAGAATGGCGGCAAAGCAAAAAAGAATTATTTTTGCTTATAAAATATGACGATAGCGAATAAGGTTGGCTGTATGATGGTGAGTGCTCAAAATGCCATTGGTTTAGCTGTAGGTCACAGGCTTCATAGTATGAAAAAGCTTGTAGGCCGGATTTTGCTGTTTGCTTTGGCATGGGTTACTTTGACGGGCTGCGGACATAACGAACTGATACAGATTGAGCGGATTATGGAAAGTGACGTACAGAAGGCGGACTCTATGATCCAATCAATGAATGAGCCGGCAGGCAA
>JAZUEH010000159.1:0-10997 GCA_045640065.1 Bacteroidaceae bacterium | reverse complement strand
GACAAGGCCTTCCAGGCGTGAAGAAACGCGGCTGTCTGAGCGGCGAAGCCGCGAGTTCCGCGTTTCAGCCTGAAAGGCCGCAGGAGCAGGCCATGGAGCGGCAGTCCGCACACCCCACCATCCAGCATGCAAAACCTGTATACAAAAATGATATCGGCAATCCCCATTAAATTTCCACTGAGCCTCTACAGTTCCAATAATAGTGATAGTGCGTCTGTCTTTTCGAGGTTTTGAGGATTTATCGGGCAAAAAACAGGCTCCGGAAGTCCTGGGACCTTCGGAGCCTGCTGTTTTATGCGTTTATGCGTCAGAGGAGAATCAAGCCTTTGCGGCACTCTTCTCTGCGATAGCCTTATTCATTTCATTAAGCTTCTCATCGGTGAGAGGATACTTGTAAATAAGGTAACCTACAACTATGAGAAGAACTGCAGGAATGATTGTGGTGAACCACAGGATTGCATTCTGAACAGTTGTACTATAATCGCTCAGATGTGTGTAATAGGCATTTACAGGAGCACTGATGAATGAAGCCAGGAACACTACAATGAAAATGCCGAGCACCAGCTGGAGGCACTTGTTTGCCTTGAACTCCTGCCACATCTCACCAAATGAAACGGGCTTTTCAGGAGTTGTGGTGATATTTTCCTTACTGCTCAGGAAGCAGTATGTCAGAAGAATGAAACCTACAATGGCAAAGATGCATGTAACTGTAAACCAAGCCTTTGGATCTGTGGGCAGTGCTGACTCCTCACTGGCCAGATTGAAACCGATTGCGGCCATGACCCAAGGAGTGATGAAACCGGCAAGTGAGAAACCGGCCTTGAAAGCCACACCTGCAAGAGCATTAACTGTTGCTGCAGGTCTGTTGCCTGTACGGTATTCGGCCTCGGTGATGACTTCAGGAACCAGAGCCCACATGAGTGAACCTACAAGCAGACCTACACCTGTCATGACCTTTGCAGCCTGGACAAGAGTATTGCATTTCTGTACATCAAAGAACTTGCCGATAACGAACAGTGCGATAAATCCTACAAGACCTACTGCAAGAAGCAGGTAATAAAGTCCCTTCTTGCCGAACCATTTCTTCAGGATAGGCAGAGATGGCAGAATGATGAATGCAGGAATTGTACCGATAGCCATGAACACAGCCTGATTCCAGTCAACTGCAATGCCTACGATCATTGCAAGTCCGATTGGGAAACCGGCCTGGACAATGATCTGACCGATGTTGGCGCATACCATACGGGTTGAGGTAAGGATAAGGACCTCATCGTTGTCACGTGTCATGCTGGCCATAATTGAGCCGTAAGGGATATTGACGACTGAATAGATCATGCTGAGGATTGTATAGCTGAGTGTAGCATATACGATCTTGCCGGTCATGCCCCATGTAGCTGCAGCAGGAAGCATGAGCAGACAGGCTGCAACAGTAAGAGGAATACCGCCATACAGCAGATATGTACGGTACTTGCCCAGTTTGGGATTGTGATTATCGATGTACTTTCCAACTACAGGGCTCCAGAAACAGTCAAGGAGTCTGACTGCAAGAATAAGTCCGCTTACAAATCCGGGGTTGATTTTCAATACTGTAGTAAGATACAGCATCAGGAAACATGCAACAGTCTGGACAATCAGGTTCTGGGCAAGGTCTCCTGAACCGAAACCGATTCTCTGGCCCCAACTCAGCTTGTAATAGCCGTTGTTTACTTCGTTTGCCATAATGATAAAGATGTGTTATTTGATTAATTGGTTAATATTCCATTCAGTTTCCAATTCGCAAACATACAAAAAATAATACTCCACACAAGCAATCACTGACCGTTTTCAAGAAGTTCGAGCGCGCGCATAAGGGTCAGGTCCAGACTCTCTATTGCACGCCAGTACCCGTTCATGCCCCATAGATTTCTGGCAATGAATGATTTGAGCTGTACATCAAATATGGGTTTGCAATGGTCAAACTGCTCCTGATCGAACTCGACACCGGCATCATCGGCCTTCTTTAGCATAAGGTCATATATATCCTGACCTACCTGATAATCTGCAAGATAGGCATCCAGATCCGGATAGCGACGCTCCAGTGAACGGCGGTTCTTCTCGACATACTGAAGGCCGGTCTGCAGGACTACGCTCTTTGCTGTGATATCGCGGTAGTACTGGTTGGTTCGTGTGGTGTCAAGAGGAACGAACACATCGGGCATGATTCCGCCACCGCCATAAACAGTACGCTTCTCTATCATGGTGCTGTACTTGAGCGAATCGGGGAAATGGATGCTGTCCGGATTGGTCAGCTCGCCGTGGTTCAGGCGTTCCACTATATCATGGCCGTAGTCCACATCCTTGCCGTACGGTTTCTGGATGCACCGGCCCGAAGGAGTGAAATATTGGGCGACCGTAAGGCGTATCATCGAACCGTCATGGAATTCGATGGGACGCTGGACCAGACCCTTTCCGAAGCTGCGGCGGCCCACAATGGTGGCACGGTCCCAGTCCTGAAGGGCTCCGGAAACGATTTCGCTTGCGCTGGCCGAAAATTCGTCAATCAGGACCAGCAGTTTGCCGTTGCGGAACTTTCCATGGCCGTCACTCACATAACCGCTCTTGGGCTGACGGCGTCCCTCGGTATAGACCACCATGCGGTCACGCTCAAGGAACTCGTTGGCAATGCCCACGGCAGCCATAAGCAGTCCGCCACCATTACCCTGAAGATCAAGGATAAGCTGCTGCATGCCCTGTGACTGGAGTTCTGAAAGACAAGTCTCGAATTCATTGACAGTAGTGGCTCCAAAACTGGAAACGCGAATGTATCCTATGCCCGGTCTGATCATGTATCCGGCATCAACGGTAGTGACTGGAATCCTGTCGCGGACAACAGTGAACTTCAGAGTATCCGAAACGCCACGGCGCACAATTCCCAGATTCACCCTTGTTCCTCTCGGTCCGCGCAGACGCTTCATTATGGCCTCCTGTGACATCTTGACACCGGCAATTGCCGTGTCGTTGACCGACACTATGCGGTCTCCGGCCAGGATACCCACCTTTTCAGACGGGCCGTCAACGATGGGCTGGACAATGAACAGAGTATCCTGAACCATGTTGAACTGGATGCCTATGCCGTCAAACGAACCTGTCAGAGCCTCCTGAGTGCTTTCGTTCTCCTTCGGAGTAAGGTAGGTGGAATGAGGGTCAAGTTCCTCAAGCATACCCACAATGGCATTCTTCACAAGCTCTTCCTCATCGACATCGTCAACGTAGAGATTGGCAATGGCACTTTCAGCTACAAGCAGTTTCTGCAGGTTGGCTTCTATCGCTGACTGAGGTCCCGGCTGTTGTGGAACCGGCTGCTGGCGCTGGAACGGTGTATTCTGACGCTGTTGTGGAATAACACGGCCCGGCTGGGCGGCCATGGCCATTGGAAAGAGCGCCATCAGCGCTACAAGATATCTGAGTCTCATTTCTGTTTCTTTCTGAATGTATCAATGACCAGACTGTCGGTGTCATACCCGAAATGCTCGAGTTCGCGGCACAGGCTGCTGGAGACATGCTGAAGCTGCGGAGTGGCGATAAGCAGTATTGTCTCGACACCCAACACCGCCAGATTGGCATCGGCCAGCGTGCGTTCCATATCGAAATCGGCTCCTGAGCGCACTCCGCGCAGAATGGCATCGGCCCCGCACTCACGTACAGCATCGGCCGTCAGACCCGAATATGAGATGACGCTTACACGCTCATTGTCCTTGTAGTAAAGGCCGATGGCACTGACGCGCTCTTCAACGCTGAACATGGGATTCTTGCCTTCATTGATGCCGACAGCGATGACCAGTTGGTCACATATGCGCAGGGCGCGTTCCACAAGGTCGGCATGTCCTGTGGTAAACGGATCGAATGTGCCGGGAAACAGCAGTTTCATTTCTCTTTTCAATTAGAATTTTTCACCTTCGTCCTCTTCGACACGGTCCTCTTCAACAACCAGGTTGTCAATGATGAAGTTCTGACGTTCCATGGTGTTCTTGCCCATGTAGAACGACAGCAGCTCCTCAACCGCATCGGTCTTTTCAAGTGTCACCAGCTCCAGACGCATGTCAGAACCTATGAAGTTCTTGAATTCGTCAGGCGATATCTCACCGAGTCCTTTGAATCGGGTGATTTCGGGATTGGGCGAGAGCTTTTCTATTGCCACACGGCGCTCTTCATCGCTGTAGCAGTAGATGGTCTCGAATTCTCCCTTCTCAGTCACCACGCCCTCAACCTGATTCTGCGCCGTCTTGCGTTTCCTGCGCTTGTTGCGCACGCGGAACAGCGGAGTCTGGAGAATATAGACATGCCCCTTTCTGACAAGTTCCGGGAAGAACTGCAGGAAGAACGTGATCATGAGCAGACGTATGTGCATGCCGTCAACATCGGCATCGGTAGCGACTATTATCTTGTTGTAGCGCAGGTCGTCAAGTCCCTCCTCGATGTTCAGAGCCGCCTGCAGCAGGTTGAACTCCTCATTCTCATAGACCACCTTTTTCGTAAGGCCGAAACAGTTCAGCGGCTTGCCACGGAGCGAGAATACGGCCTGGGTGTTCACATCGCGGCTCTTGGTGATTGATCCGCTTGCCGAATCGCCCTCGGTAATGAAAATGCAGCTCTCCTCCTGACGGTCGCCACGGGCATCGTTCAGATGGATGCGGCAGTCAGCCAGCTTGCGGTTATGCAGGTTGGCCTTCTTGGCACGCTCACGGGCCTGCTTGGTTATGCCTGCAATCTCCTTGCGCTCCTTTTCGGAATCCTGTATCTTCTTGAGGATGACATTGGCAATGTCAGGCTGCTTGTGCATCAGGTCATCGACCTCCTTCTTGATGAAATCGCCCACGAACTTGTTCAGAGACTGTCCTCCGCCAGGCGTCATTGTGGTCGAGCCCAGCTTGATCTTGGTCTGGCTCTCGAACACCGGTTCCTCGACGTTGATGGCAATGGCAGCCACCAGACCGTTGCGGACATCGCATGCCTCGAAGTTCTTGCCGTAGAATTCCTTGATGGTACGGGCGATATGCTCCTTGAAGGCACTCTGATGAGTTCCGCCCTGTGAGGTATACTGTCCGTTCACGAACGAGTAGTACTCTTCACCATACTGGTTGGTATGCGTGAAGGCTATCTCTATGTCAGTTCCTTTCAGATGGATGATGGGGTACAGACTCTGCGAGCTCATGCGCTCGTTGAGCAGATCCTCAAGGCCGCTGCGGGAGAAGAAACGCTGGCCGTTGTACATTATGGTGAGACCGGTGTTCAGGTAGCTGTAGTTGCGCATCATGGTCTCGATGATGGCCGGACGGAACTGATAGCCCGTGAAAAGTGCGGCATCGGGTTCGAACATGATGGTCGTGCCGTGCTCCTGATCGCTGGCAACGGTCTCATCGGACTCCAGACGTCCCTGACAGAACCTGAGAGTACGCATCTGGCCGTCCCGGCAGCTGGTCACTGAGAAATGCAGGCTCAGGGCGTTCACCGCCTTCAGACCCACACCGTTCAGACCCACACTCTTCTTGAAAGCCTTGCTGTCGAACTTGCCGCCGGTGTTGAGCACGCTCACTGCCTCAAGCAGCTTGCCAAGAGGAATGCCACGTCCGTAATCGCGCACCGTCACGCTGCCCGTCTCATTCAGGTCAATCTCAATGCGCTTTCCGGTATTCATTCGGAATTCGTCAATGCTGTTATCAACAATCTCCTTGAGAAGCACGTAGATTCCGTCATCGGCGGCACTTCCATCACCCAACTTGCCTATATACATGCCAGGACGGGTACGGATATGCTCCATATCGTCCATGTGACGAATGTTGTCCTCGTCGTAACTGACCAAAAGTTCTTCTTCGTTTTCTGCCATTATAACTTAAATATCCTTTGCAAACACCTGACGGCGTTTTGTTACCTGCGGACCATCGAACAGGTCCCAGTGATTGAGCATTTTCTGATTCGTATCCAGTTCGGGATTGCTTTCACAATTCTCGAATTTCATCTTCACGGCATTAGCCAGAACCGTGTCAATGAGTATCGCATTGAGCCCCTTGTTCTGATATTCGGGCTTGATTGCTATGCTTAACAGCTCCAGTGTCTCGGAGTGCTTCCACTTCAGAGCCTTGAGCAGATGCCACCATCCGAACGGGAACAGGCGTCCGCGTGACTTGATAAGCGCATCGGCCAATGAGCCTATGGACACTCCCACAGCCACCGGATTGTTGTCCTTGTCATGAACCAGACAGAACAGACGGTAGTCCAGAAAGCGTCCGAACTTTGCAGCTATTGATACGACCTGACGGTCCGATATGGCCGAATAACCGTAAAGAGGAGCATACGCCTCATTCATAAGCTGCAGATACTGTGACACATACATTCTGGCCATTTTCCTGATGCTGCGGTCAGTAGGAGCCAGATGGAGGTCATATCGCTTAAGCACAGCCTGTGACAGACGGTGTATGCGTTCAGGCACATCGTTGTATGGAATATGCCACTCCAGCCATGTAGCTGTTGGCTCAAGTCCCAGCTTCGCAATGTGACGAAGATAATATTCGTAATTGTAGTTGGTGACGGTAGTGGCCTTCTCATTGAAGCCGTCCACCAGCATGCCCTCGCGGTCAAAGTCCGTGAAGCCGAACGGCCCTTCCAGACGGTCCATGCCATGCTCACGGCCCCACTCCATTACCGTATTGATGAGTATGGCCGATACCCTCTCATCGTCAATGAAGTCAAGCCAGCCGAATCTGACCGTCCTGTTGTTCCATGCAGCATTTGCCTTTTCATTGATTATTGCAGCCACACGGCCCACAATCCTGCCATCCATATAAGCCAGATAGGCCTGTGCCTGACAGAATTCGTATGCTGAATTCCTGGAAGGAGTGAATGACTCCAGGACATCGGACTCCAATTCAGGTACATAATACTGTGACCCACGGTACAGTCTCTCACCGAAACGTGCGAACTGCCTCAACTGGCGGCGGTTCTGAACTGGTACAACGGTCAAATCCTTCACTGCAGTTAATGTTTAGTACATAATTTCAGCGAAGATACAGAAAAAAAAGCAAAAAGCCGTTCCCGTGCGGCAATTCAATTAGAGTGAGTCAGAAATACGCTTTTCCTTGGGACACCGGCGGTTCATCAGAGTAATGAAGGACACAGCAACTGCTGCGCACACAGCCAGTTGGATTAATGCCTGTGTCTCAGGCAGACAAACCGATTCTTCGTCCACACCAAGCAGCGTGAAGATGACCGAGCAGCTGTTGTTCAGTATGTGTACGCAGATAGGGACCAGCAGGCTGCCTGTCCTGCAGTAAAGCCATCCCAGAAGCACACCTGCCGGAAAAGCGAACACCACCTGAGCCGGATTCAGATGTATGATGGCAAATATGGCGGCTGAAATCAGAATGCCTCCCCAGGTACTGCCGGTAGCCGTCTCCATTTCACGGAGAATGATGCGGCGCATCAGGACCTCCTCGGAAATCGGTCCCACAATGGCTACGGCCAGGACACCGACAACACTGTGGCACATTGCAGCAATTTCATCGGACATGAAGTCAGGTACATCAAACGGAGTAGCCAGAATCTGGACACCGTACAGGACAGAAAAACCAAGAGGCAGTGATATCAGCAGAATCTTCCAACCCGGGAACGGCCGTACAGTATCCCGCAGCTCGAAGAACCTGATTTTCCACAGGACAAGCAGTTCCAGAATCTGTGACCCAAGAAGCCCTATTGCCAGAAGCCAGGCTGTATCAACCGCCTTCCCCATAGCGTTCATACTCAGTCCGACACTATATGGAATACCGCCCAACAGCTGCATGACAAGCCAGATGAGCAGAGCGGTCAATGTCCTTGCGATTTTTCTCATATGTACATTTCCTTTACCATAAGTTCCACAGACCTACGGTCCTCTTCAAGCTGTCCGGCAAGCTGTGCCGGCGACTCGAACCTACGTTCCGGACGTATGAAACTCATGAATTCCAATGTCAGTTCCCTGAAATAGATATCCCCGTCAAAATCAAGCAGGTGCGCCTCAATGGTACGTGCCTTGCCTTCAAATGTGGGACGGTATCCGATGTTCACCATAGCCGGTCGTGTCAGCCCGTCAACATGGGCTATGGCACAGTAGACGCCATCGGCCGGAATCTGCATGAACTCGCAATAGGGTCCCAGATTGGCCGTGGGGAAGCCCATCTTCCGCCCGTTCTTCAAACCGTGGATGACCTGCCCGCTAATGGTGTAGCGGTAACCCAGCATAAGTGCCGCACGTTCCACATCACCCTCTGAAAGACAGCGGCGAATACGCGAACTGCTTATCGGTGTACCTTCAAAAAGCAGAGCATCGGCCTTTATGACCTCCATGTCTATGGCATGTCCAATTGTAAGATAATCTTCAAATGTGGAATTGATATCGTGCCCGAAATGATGGTCATGCCCCACCAGAAGCGTCTGCACTCCAAGCTTCCGCTGCAGGAAATCCTGCATGAAACAGCGTGCGTCCATGGCAGCCAGTTCGCAGGTAAAATGCAGAGGGAAGCAAAGGTCTATGCCCGACTGCTCCAGCATTGCGACCTTGGTATCGGGAGCCAGCAGCAGACGCGGCCTGTAGTCCGACTGCAGGATCTGTCTGGGATGCTCAGGAAAAGTGACAGCCATGCTCTTGAGCCCACGATCCCTGGCAACCGCATTCAACTGCTCCAACAGATGCCGGTGTCCACGGTGGACTCCATCAAAGAATCCTATGGTAGCTGCAAATTTCTCCTGCTTCTGAGACATGCCGCAAAGTTAATCAAAAGAAAATTTTGCCGCAAAACTTTGCAAGTTCCGCTTTAAGCCGTACTTTTGCACTCGGAAGAGGTCCAAGCGGCATCTTTGTCGGGCTTTTAGCTCAGTTGGTTAGAGCAACAGACTCATAATCTGGAGGTCCTAGGTTCAAGCCCTAGATGGCCCACCCTGAAAATCAAGCACTTACGAATCTCGTGAGTGCTTCTATTTTACTCCTGCGAAAACATTGCGAAAACAACGAAGTTGAGTTGAGCCGATTTGAGTCATTTCTGAGTGCATAAAGTGGTATGACGGAATCACTGTTTTGCATGGAAATGAACGGGATTGGATGTAATTTTGCAGGCAGATTACAAGATTGAAAACATGGAAGAAAAGTCAGAAAAGAAAAATGAAGGGAAAAAGTGCTCTGCCAATGAATTGTAAGCGTTTTGTCATCACATTATCGTTGCTATTGCAATGTTGGATTTTCACAACGGCAAATTGTGTTGGTACTGTCGTGTTTGAGCAAGGTCTTGAATTTCATATAGATTCCATTGATGCTCGCGGGGCTGAATGCAGTAGGTTGACAAATGACACCCTGCAGATAGTGAACATCCCCGATTCTGTTTTCTGGGAGGGCAGAGCCTACCCTGTCATTTCTATCGGTGATTCTGCCTTTTTCTTCTGCCATACTGTGAAGAAAGTTGTTCTGCCAGGTACCATTGAGAGCATAGGGCAGTATGCATTTGACTTATGCAGCAACTTGGATACGGTCATTATCCCTGATAATGTAAGCTATATTGGACCTTACGCATTCAAGAATTGCTTACGGTTGAAGAATGTCAGAATACCCTCTAATGTCCATGTTATCGAGACTTCCGTCTTTTATGACTGTATGAGTCTAGAAGAGATCGTTATCCCCGAAGGGGTTGATACGATACGGCAAGACGCTTTTGCCTTCTGCGGTATTCACAGTATCCACATCCCGGCAAGTGTCAGGTCTATTGGCAGTACTGATAGGCCAGTGGGTAACACGGATGTCTTCGGAAGTTGCGAAAACCTGACCAGAATCACTGTAGACAAAAGAAATCCGACCTTTGACTCCCGAGGACATTGCAATGCCATTATTGTAACTTCGTGTAACGCTTTGATCAGCGGTTGTGGAAATACAAGAATCCCGCGTACCGTCGAGTTTATTGATCAATACGCTTTCTGTTGTAGAACCAATCTGAAAAGAGTCTTCATTCCCAAAAGGACAGAAGAAATTGTCAGCACCGCATTTTGGGGATGTGACAATCTGAAGAAGATCAGGGTGTCCAAGCGCAATCCGAAATACGATTCAAGAGACAACTGCAATGCCATTATCTGCTCAGAATACGATGAAATCAGGACTGCATGCAGAACGACAGTCATTCCTGCAAGTGTTTCCAGTATTGGCTGGTGTGCGTATCCGGGTTATTCCTGGCTTTCATTTTTGGTATTGCCTGACAATATTACTGCTATTGGCGAATCATCGTTCTGCGGCTGCAAGAATCTTATTGCCATCAGCTTGCCCGACAATTTGGAGTTCATATCTGGCGGAGCGTTCAATGGGTGCAGTGCACTTGAAGGGGTAATCATTCCGAATGGAGTGAAGAAACTCTATTATAAAACGTTCAAAGGCTGCACCAATCTCAAGTTCGTGTCATTGCCCATAGGCATAGAGGTATCTTCTGACGCGTTTGACGGTTGTGATATTAATGAAGAGAACATAACATATCGAAGACTTGACAGTTCGGAACAGAAGTTTGGATATAATTTGTGAAAAGGACAAGTACCTCCAGCGTAATCAAACTGGTTGATTATTTTCTAATAGTATTGTGTAGTAGTGCATGTACAAAGCAAGTACATTGTTACACCAATTCTGATAACATCTCATTGTGTGCCTTCATTATCTCTGATAATGACTTGGATGATCACACAGACTATATTGAAAATGATTTCGTGCGTGGACTGAAAGATTGTCCTGTCGGAACCGAGATGTTCCTTTACATTGACCGACAGACTGAAACACCTTCACTACGGCCTTTTCTACTTCATATTTCATGTCAGATATGTTTCAGTTTCCAACAGGCATACGTATTGCCATTAGCCAGATGCAACGCATTTGCAACGCCGGACTACCCTTTTTATCCGATTGGAATAGTACCTTTGTCGTGATTAATTCCTATTTCGCAATGAAGAAATTCAAGACAATCGTA
>JAZUEH010000158.1:0-55488 GCA_045640065.1 Bacteroidaceae bacterium | reverse complement strand
ACAGGTGACCGTTGGATGCTTTACATTCCGTATCAGCTGGCTTACGGCACAAAGGACAAGAACAGCATTCCCGGATACTCATCGCTCATCTTCGAGATGAACATGACAGCCTTCTCACAGACCGGGCATGACCTTCCGCCGCGCTGACATCAATTGAAGAGACATTTTAATACAATACCAAACAACAATTATCATGGCAAGAATCCAAGGTGCCATCACAGTGGACAACGAACGCTGCAAAGGCTGCGAACTGTGCATGTATACCTGTGAGAAACAGGTGATAGGCATGTCAGAAGCCGTCAACAGCAAAGGCTACCATTACGCATATATGGTCAAGCCCGAAGCATGCGTAGGCTGTTCCAACTGTGGTGTAATCTGCCCGGACGGAGTCATTTCCGTATACAGGGTAAAAGTAGAAGAGTGATTATGGAAGAAAGAGAATTGAGACTGATGAAAGGCAACGACGCAATTGCCGAAGCTGCAATACGCGCCGGATTCGATGCCTTTTACGGATACCCCATCACCCCGCAGACCGAGGTAATGGAATACCTTATGGAGACCGATGCCACAGCCCGTACCGGCATGGCAGTTCTCCAGGCCGAGAGCGAAGTATCGGCCATCAACATGGTCTATGGAGGAGCCAGTACAGGCCATAGAGTAATGACATCATCATCAAGTCCCGGCATCAGCCTGATGGCCGAGGGCATTTCCTATCTGGCAGGTGCCGAACTCCCGTGCCTGCTCATCAACGTATCACGCGGCGGCCCCGGACTTGGAACCATCCAGCCCAGCCAGGCCGACTATTTCCAGACCGTCAAGGGCGGCGGCCACGGCGACTACAAGCTGCTCACACTGGCTCCCTCATCGGTTCAGGAACTTACAGACTTCATTCCGCTTGGAATAGATCTGGCATTCAAATACCGCAACCCGACAATGATTCTGGCCGATGGCGCACTTGGTCAGATGATGGAGAAGGTGGCACTCGCCCCTCAGCGCCCACGTCTGTCAGAATATCCTGATTGGGCCACCAATGGCACACCTGCCGGTCAGAAACGCCGTTTCATCACATCACTGAACCTGCTTCCCAACGAGCACGAGCTGGTGAACATACGCCTGCAGGCCAAGTACCGCGAAATGGAGAAGAATGAAGTCCGCTATCAGGAATTCATGTGTGACGATGCAGAATACATTATCGTGGCATTCGGCATCATTGCACGCATTGCCCAGAGAGCTATTGAAGAAGCACGCGAAAAGGGTCACAAGATTGGACTTTTCCGTCCCATCTCGCTGTATCCTTTCCCGACCGAACAGATACGTCAGCTTGCCGAGAACAGCAACATCAAGGGATTCCTGTCAGTTGAGCTCAGCGCAGGACAGATGATAGAAGACATCCGCCTTGCCGTTGAAGGACGCAAGCCGGTAGGATTCTTCGGCCGTCAGGGAGGAATGGTTCCCAAACCCGGCGACATTGAGGAAGCCCTCTACAAACAGTTCAATATCAAATAATCGGAACAATGGATGCAAAAGATATAATCAAGCCTGAGAACCTGGTCTACAAGAAGAGCAGGCTCATGAGTGAAAATACATTCAACTTCTGCCCCGGCTGCGGCCACGGTGTTGTTGTCCGCACCATTGCCGAGGTAATCGAGGAAATGGGAATAGAGCACGATGTCATCGGCATTTCACCGGTAGGCTGCTCGGTATTCCTTTATGACTTCTACAATTTCGATGTGGTTGAAGCAGCCCACGGACGTGCCTGTGCAGTCGCTACCGGAATCAAGCGCGTTCAGCCCGACAAGTTCGTGTTTACCTATCAGGGTGACGGAGAC
This sequence comes from Bacteroidaceae bacterium, assembly GCA_045640065.1. Lineage (GTDB taxonomy): Bacteria > Bacteroidota > Bacteroidia > Bacteroidales > Bacteroidaceae > Colenecus. The sequence goes on along the minus strand of JAZUEH010000158.1, from coordinate 53,659 downwards.
CTTGCAGCCATAGGAACGGGCGAAACCATGCATGCATGCAACCGCGGTGAGAACATTGTGATTGTCTTCATCAACAACGGCATCTACGGCATGACCGGAGGCCAGATGGCCCCGACCACGCTGGAAGGCATGAAGACCACCACCTGCCCGCGCGGACGTGACGTGAAGACCATGGGTTATCCGCTTAACATCACTCCGCTGCTCGCACAGCTGGATGGTGTATGCTATGTGACCCGCCATTCCGTCCACACCCCAGGCAATGTTCGCAAGCTCAAGAAAGCTCTGCGTCAGGCGTTTGAAAACCAGCGTGACAAGAAGGGCACCTCAATAGTCGAAGTTGTGTCTAACTGCAACTCCGGTTGGGGCATGACTCCTAAGGCCGCCAACGACTGGATGGTAGAGAACATGTTCAAGAAGTATCCATTGGGTGATATCAAGGTCGATGGCAAGCTGGTCATGGACATGAACGCCCCAAGATAAAAAACGCAGAATCATGACAGAAGAAATACTGATTGCCGGATTTGGAGGACAGGGAGTCCTCTCAATGGGCAAAATCATTGCCTATTCCGGTTTCGTACAGGGACTGGAAACAACATGGATACCTTCATACGGACCAGAAATACGCGGAGGTACAGCAAACGTCATGGTGATTCTGAGTGACAAGCCCATCAGTTCACCTATTCTGCAGAACTTCACCACTGCCATCATCCTTAATCAGCAGTCCATGGACAAGTTCGAGCAGTATCTGAAACCCGGAGGCGTACTCATATACACCCCCAGCACCATTACCCGCAAGCCTACCCGCACCGACATCACAATCTATCCCATCGATGCAATGGGCGAAGCACAGAAAATGAATGCACAGAAGGTGGCCAACATGTTCCTGCTTGGAGCTTTCATGAAAATCCGCCCCATTCTGGACATCAACTGGGTCATGCGTGCCATCAAGCACTCCGTATCGGAACGTAACTGGAAGTACCTGCCGCTGAACGAGCAGGCCATCCGCCGCGGCATGGAGCTGGTTGACTGATTCCGCATTCCGGACATATACAAAGCGTCCTCTGCCCATACGGACAGAGGACGCTTTCATTTTTCCATGACCTGACCGTCGGAATCAGTCCTGTCCGGCGTCACGCTTGCGTATCTCAACGCGCTTTATCTTGCCGCTGATTGTCTTGGGCAGTTCGTCAACGAACTCCACCACACGCGGATACTTGTAAGGAGCCGACACCTTCTTGACATGGTTCTGAATCTCCTTGATCAGCGCATCCTTGTCCGGATAATCCCTGTACTCCTTTGAAAGTATGATTGTTGCCTTGACAACCTGACCGCGCACCTCATCAGGAACGCCTGTAACGGCACATTCCACAACGGCCGGATGGGTCATGAGCGCGCTCTCGACCTCGAACGGTCCTATGCGGTAGCCTGAGCTCTTGATCACGTCATCAGTACGGCCCACGAACCAGTAATAGCCGTCAGAGTCACGCCAGGCCACATCGCCCGTATGGTAAATTCCGTCATAATGGACGGTTCTGGTAAGTTCCTGATTATGATAATACTCCTCGAACAGTCCCAGAGGAACCTTTCGGTCTGTATGCAGGATAATCTCTCCGCTCTCACCGTCCTCGGCCGAGCGGCCGTCATTCGTGAGCAGGTCCATGTCAAATGCAGGATTCGGAACGCCAAGCGAACCGGGCTTGCACTTCATCCACGGGAAGGTGCCGATTGTCATTGTGGTTTCAGTCTGACCGAATCCTTCATGAATCTCAAGTCCCGTATGCTGTTTCCAGAAATCAAAGACACTGGGATTGAGCGGCTCACCGGCAGTTGTGCAGTATTCAAGCGCACTCAGATCATACTGTGACAGGTCCTCACGTATCAGATAACGGTAGATTGTGGGAGGTGCGCAGAACGATGTGACATGATACTGGGCCATCTTTGAAAGGATATCGGCAGGAGTGAACTTCTCATGGTCATACACGAAAACTGCAGCACCTGAAATCCACTGTCCGTACAGCTTGCCCCATACGGCCTTTCCCCAACCGGTATCGGCAACAGTCAGATGCAGGCTGTTCTCATGCACATTATGCCAGTACTTGCCGGTAACGATATGTCCCAACGGATAAAGGAAATTGTGTGCCACCATCTTGGGATTGCCGCTTGAACCCGATGTAAAGTACAGCAGCATTATGTCATGATTGTCATTCACATGCCCGGGACGTACAAAAGGTGCGGCCTTTTCCATACCCTCATCCATGCTCAGCCAGCGTTCGTCGCTGTACTGTCCGGTTGCCACCAGATATTTCACTGACGGTGAATCATGGAGACATTCGTTGACATGCTGGATCATTATCGGCTCACTTGCGCAGACTATCATCTTGATCTGTGCCGAATTGGCCCTGTAGATGAGATCCTTTGCCGTAAGCAGATGGGTTGCGGGAATCGCCACAGCTCCAAGCTTGTGCAATGCAATTATCGAGAACCAGAATTCAGCCCTGCGCTTGAGCATCATCATCACACAGTCCCCTTTGCCTATTCCGAGTGACTGGTAGAACGATGCCACCTGGTCTGACTTGCGCTTGATGTCGGCAAACGAGTAGCGTTCCTCAGCCCCTTCGTCATTTGTCCACAGAAGAGCCAGCTTGTCCGGCTGTTCCTTTGCCCAGGCATCTACCACATCATATGCGAAATTGAAATTGTCGGGGACAATGATTTCAAAATTCTTCCGGAAATCCTCCAGAGAATCGAATTCTATCTTCTTCAGAAATTTTTCAAGCATTGCCTGTACACATCAGATTATTATTGCAAAGAACCTGGCAGGTTCACCGTCAAGCGCTTTCATTCCATGCGGTTGGGTAGCATCAAAATAAATGCTGTCGCCCGGCTCAAGGACAAGTTCCTTTCCACCTATGCTGAGCAGGAGCTTTCCCTTCAGGACCAGATTGAATTCCTGTCCGTCATGAGAATTCAGATGCATGACCTCCTCCATCTTAGGTTCAACCGTAACGATGAACGGTGATGCCTTGGCATGCTTGAATCCCATGGCCAAAGCCTGATACTTGTATGCCTTCTGTCTTTCAATGACAGGACCCTTTCCCTTGCGGACCAGCCAGTAGTTGGTCATGGTAGGAGCATCGCCTGCAAAAAGTTCCAGCGGCTCGACACCCAGTACGGATGCCGCATTGCACAGGAAATTCATCGGTATGTCCGATTCTCCCGATTCGTAACGTGTCAGGTCCTCAGGGGTGATGCCGCACTTTGCGGCCACCTCTTCAACGGTCATGTCAACATCCTCACGCAATCCGCGAAGACGCATGGCCATCAGCTTTATCTGTTCGTTCATTTCCATATCAGATTACTTCTATTCCCTGTTCCTCACATAGTTTCAGGCTGAGTTCGCGAAGTTTGAACTTCTGTATCTTGCCGCTGCCGGTAAGAGGATATTCCTTTACGAAGAAGACGTACTTCGGAATCTTGTAACGCGCAATACGGCCACGGCAGTAGTCACGGACCTCGTCGACAGTCAGACCGGCACCTTCCTCAAGAATGATGAATGCGCCCACTTCCTCACCGTATTTCCTTGACGGGACTCCGGCCACCTGAACGTCACGGACGCCCTCAAGATGGTACAGGAACTCCTCTATCTCACGCGGATAGATGTTCTCTCCACCGCGGATTATCATATCCTTGATGCGCCCGGTTATACGGTAATTGCCGTTCTCATCCATGACGCCCAAGTCACCGGAATGCAGATATCCGTTCCCGTCAATCACCTCGGCTGTAGCCGTAGGATTCTTGTAGTAACCTTTCATTACATTGAAACCCTTGCAGCACATCTCGCCCTGTGTTCCTGCCGGCACCTCCAGGTTCGTCTCGGGATCAAGGACCTTGACATCCACGAACTCGTAATCACGTCCCACTGTGGTGTATCGGACTTCATCAGGGTCATCAATACGGGTCTGGCTCATTCCGGGTGACGATTCGGTCAGGCCATATACGCTTGTGACACGCAGATGCATCCTGTCCTCAACCTTGCGCATCAGTTCTATCGGGCAGAGCGAGCCGGCCATGATTCCGGTTCTCAGGCATGAAAGATCGAACATGTCGAACATGGGATGGTTCAGCTCGGCAATGAACATGGTGGGCACTCCATAAAGGGCCGTACATCTTTCCTTGTGGACCGATGCCAGAGTGACCAGCGGGTCAAAGCGCTCGACCACGACCTCAGTACAGCCATGCGTGAGACAGTTCATTGTAGCAAGTACCACACCGAAACAGTGGAACAGCGGGACACATACGCAAAGCTTGTCATCCTGCGTGAACTTCATGTGCTCGCCTGTCAGGAAACCGTCATTGGCAATGCCGTAGTGGGTCAGCATGACGCCCTTGGGGAATCCTGTAGTACCCGATGTATACTGCATGTTGACGACATCATGACATGTCACCGAATTGCGCAGTCTCAGGAATTCCTCATCATCGGTATTCTCACCCAGAAGCAGGATTTCGGCAGTATTGTACATGCCGCGATACTTCTCCTGACCGATATAGACGACATTCTTCAGCTTGGGAAAGTTCCTGCTCTCCAGATGACCGCGCTCGCACTGACGCAGTTCCGGAAGCATGGCATATGCCATATCGACATAATTGCTCTCCCAGGTTCCGTCAGTGAGACAGAGCGTATGCATATCGGAATCCTTGCACAGGTACTCAAGTTCATCCTGCTTGTAGTTGGTATTTACAGTGATGCACACGGCGCCTATCTTGGCACAGGCATACAGGAAAGTAAGCCAGTCAGGCACATTCTGGGCCCAGAGCCCTACATGGGTGCCTTTTGTTACGCCGATGGCAACCAGACCGCGCGCCATGTCATCAACCCTGCTGTTGAACTGGCTCCATGTGAACCTGAGGTCACGGTCTGAATAAACAATGTATTCCTTGTCGGGAGTCTCCTTGGCCCAATACTCAAGGTAATCTCCCAGTGTCTTCTCGGAAAGCTGAACCATTTGCCTGTGGATATGAATCAGATTGGGGTATATACAACTGCAAGGATCTTGGCCTTACTTCCGTCAAAACCGTGCACGTGATGTTTCACTATGGAATCGTAATAGATGCTGTCACCTTTCTCGAGAACATACTGATGCTTGCCGTAAACGACTTCGACCATGCCGTCAAGGACAAAGATGAATTCCTCACCCTCGTGGCTTGACAGATCGAAACCGGTATTGTCAGTAGGAAGAATGTCTATCACGAAAGGTTCAAGATGACGGTTCTCCTTACCTTCTGAGAGAGAATGATAGACCATGCTTTCATGACCTGCCGTTCCGTGGTTCGAGAAACGTACGCTCTCGCGTTCCTCCTCATGCCTGCTTACAACAGCTCCAACACTCTGCTGGTCATCAAGGAAGGTGCCAAGACGGACTCCCAGCACACGGGCAATCCTGATCAGCGGTGCAAGTCCCGGAAGCGGACATCCGTTTTCAATAGCCTCCACCTGTTCAAGCGGCAGCTGGGCACGCTCGGCCAGCACTTCAATTTCAATTGACTTGGATTCCCTTATAGAACGTATTTTCTTTCCAACCGATGCTTTATCATCCATACGATATTGTAAGTTTATGCATGTTTCAATAATCAAAATGCAAAAATACAACATACAACGGAAAAAAATGTAAGGTTACATGCCAAATTAACCAAAAATGCACTTTTTAAATAATGTGTCAGAAATTTCATTATCTTTGTGTGCTTTATAGACCAAATGAAAATGAACGATACTGAAAACATCGGAACAAACAACTATTCCGCATCGAACATCCAGGTGCTTGAAGGTTTGGAGGCAGTGCGCAAGCGTCCTGCAATGTATATCGGAGACATCAGCGAAAAGGGTCTCCACCACCTTGTTTACGAAGTTGTTGACAATTCCATTGACGAATCGATGGCGGGTTACTGCTCGCACATTGAAGTCTCGATAAATGCAGACGGATCAGTTACAGTACAGGATAACGGCCGAGGCATCCCGGTCGACATGCACCCGAAAGAGCACAAGTCGGCACTTGAGGTCGTAATGACCGTGCTGCATGCCGGAGGTAAGTTCGACAAGGGTTCCTATAAGGTATCAGGCGGTCTGCACGGTGTAGGCGTATCGTGCGTCAACGCCCTCTCTACAAAGATGGTGACCGAAGTATTCCGCGAAGGAAAAACATATCGTCAGGAATATTCATGCGGCAAGCCCATCACTCCAGTCGAATGCACAGGCGAGACACAGCTGAACGGAACGCGCCAGACATTCTGGCCTGACGGCTCCATATTCACCACTACTGAATATAAATACGATATCCTTGCCGCCCGTCTGCACGAACTTGCATTCCTGAACGCCGGCCTCAAGATAACACTGACCGACTACCGTGTCATGGAAGAAGGCCAGCCGAAGCACGATGTGTATCTTTCACAGGACGGCCTTAAGGAATTCGTCAGCTACATTGACGAGAACCGCATCCATCTGATCAGTGAACCCATTTACCTGAACACTGAAAAGCAGGGCGTTCCAATTGAAGTCGCAATACTGTACAACACGGAATACAAGGAGACCATCCGTTCGTTCGTCAACAACATCAACACCATTGAGGGCGGCACACATGTAGTCGGTTTCCGCACCGCACTTACACGCACTCTCAAGAAGTACGCTGACGACAACAAGTTCCTTGAAAAGGCGAAGGTTGAAATCGAGGGCGAAGACTTCCGCGAAGGTCTTTCAGCAGTCATTTCCGTCAAGGTTGCCGAGCCTCAGTTCGAGGGTCAGACCAAGACCAAGCTGGGGAACAGCGAGATTGCCGGAGCCGTACAGCAGGCCGTAGGCGAAGCACTCACATACTATCTTGAAGAGCATCCCAAGGAGGCCAAGATGATTGTCGACAAGGTCATTCTTGCAGCCCAGGCACGTGTTGCCGCCCGCAAGGCACGTGAAAGCGTCCAGCGCAAGAGCCCGCTGTCAGGCAGCGGACTGCCCGGCAAACTGGCTGACTGCTCGGACAAGGATCCCGCCAACTGCGAGCTGTTCATAGTCGAGGGTGATTCTGCAGGTGGCAGTGCCAAGCAGGGACGTGACCGTCACACACAGGCCATACTTCCAATCCGCGGTAAGATATTCAACGTGGAACGTGTAATGTGGCATAAGGCATTCGAACACGAAGAGGTAAACAACATAATACAGGCCCTTGGTGTACGGTTCGGACTTGACCCGACCGATTCCAAAGCCGCCAACTACGACAAACTGCGCTACTACAAGGTAATCATCATGACCGATGCCGATGTCGATGGCTCGCACATCGACACACTGATCATGACTCTGTTCTTCCGTTACATGCCGGAGCTCATCGAGAATGGCCACCTGTATATAGCCACTCCTCCACTCTACCTCTGCACAAAGGGCAAAGTCAAGGAATTCTGTTATGATGACGTGCAGCGCCAGCGTTTCATAGACACATACGGAGGCGGTCTGGAACAGAACATTGTAACCCAGCGTTACAAAGGTCTTGGTGAGATGAACCCGGAACAGCTTTGGGAAACCACCATGAGTCCCGAGAACCGTCTGCTCAAGCAGGTCCACATTCAGGATGCAGCCGAAGCCGACCACATTTTCTCAATGCTGATGGGCGAAGACGTAGGAACACGCCGCGAATTCATTGAGCGCAACGCCACCTACGCAAACATTGACGCATAAATCCGCCAACATCATAAAGACGGCAAAAGGGCTCCATTTCCGGAGCCTTTTTTTTTGCCCGGTGGAAAACAAAAAAGGTTGGAGAAAACTCCAACCTGAAGACTTTTGAACTGAAAGGAAACTCTTAGGCCAGCTTAGCGATGTGAGCGCAGAGCTTTGACTTGAGATTGGCGGCCTTGTTCTTGTGGATGAGCTTGGTCTTTGCCATCTTGTCAAGCAGCTTCTGTACCTTCGGATAGGTAGCTGATGCCTCTTCCTTGCTGGTCATGGCGCGAAGTGAACGAACTGCATTACGCATGGTCTTAGCGTAGTAGCGGTTGTGAAGTCTGTTCTTCTCGCTCTTTCTCATAGCCTTCAAGGCTGACTTGTGATTTGCCATTATCTTTTCAATTATTTTTGTTTCTATTTGTAGCGTGTATGAGAGTCGAACTCATCTTGCAAGAATGAAAATCTTGAGTACTAACCGATATACGAACACGCCATCAGTCCTGATCAAGCTCAGGCGGCTTGCCTTTTAAGCGGTTGCAAAAGTAGCCACTTTTTTTTACCTGCCAAACATTCTCAGACATTTTTTGTAAATTCGCACAAAACAAGGCCTGATAAAGAGAAAATGTGGCAGAAAGAACGGGGAATTGTAGTGTCATCGACACGTCACAGTGACAACGTAAGCATACTCAGAGTGTTCACTGAGACCAGAGGCATGGCATCGTTCGTGTTCCGCCTTGGACATACACAGCGAAGTGTGGCAAGGAATTCCCTACAGCAGGCGCTGACCAATATCGAATTCCAGACAGATTACATTCCAAGCGCCTCACTGTACCACATGAAGGACATGCGCAACCTCAGGCCAAACTGCAGCATTTCTTCAAGTCCTGTAAAATGCGCCATTTCACTCTTTCTTTCAGAATTCCTTACGCACGCGCTCAAAGGCGAATCATGCAATCCCAGACTATATGCATTCCTTTCCAAAAGTCTGGACTGGTTTGACAAGGCCGATGTAGCCGACTGTGCCGACTTTCATCTGGAAATCATGCTGGGAGTGGCTAACGGACTCGGCATCAGTCCTGACATTGACGGTTACCGGAAGGGATATGTGCTGGATCTGAGAGAAGGGTGCTTCACGGACGTTTGTCCGCACAGTGATTTTGCATCGGCTTCTGAAAGCGCGGCAATTGCCGGCATTCTTGACAGCAGTCTCATGAATAAAGATGACGCGCGGCTTAATGGAAGCCTGCGCGCCATACTGTTACGTGTCCTGAACCGGTATTTCCGTCTTCACCTGCCTGATTTTCCGGTACTGGAATCCATAGACATTCTTGAGACGGTATTTGCAGGATGATTCATTTTGCAGCCGATCTTCTCATCGTTTTGAAATCATTGATATCCTGAGTGGTGCGTGAAAACGCAGGACGTGATGCGATTGCGTCAATCAGGGCCACATTGTCCAGATCGGAATCGTCCAGTTCGTACAGGCACAGCAGTTTGCTGCTTGTGGAGTTCTCATCGTAGATCCTGTCAATAATGCTCTGCGCTCCTGCTTCGTCATCATCGTCAATCATCGGAATGCTGTCAACGCCGAAGCCTGTAGCCAGTACGGCAATTCTGATTCCTTCCTTCAGATTGTCATCAATTGCAAGTCCCCAGATGACCTCAATGTTCTTGTCAACGAACTTGTCCATGAAATGACGGATCTCGTTGATTTCATCAAGCTGCAGATGCTGGGAAGCATCGTTGGTCTGATAGATGTTGAACAGTATCTTACCGGACTTGTGAATGTCATTATTGTACAGAAGCGGAGAATGCAGGGCGGCTTCAAAGGCAAGAGCCACACGGTTTTCACCGCTTGCAGCGCCTTCACTCATTATTGCCACACCGCCATCGGTCAGAATCTTGCGGACATCACGGAAGTCAAGATTGATGATTCCACGGCAGGTAATCAGTTCGGCAATACTCTTGGTAGCTGTAGTAAGTGTCTGGTCAGCACGTTTGAAACCGTCAGAGACACTGGTTCCCGGACAAAGTTCAAGCAGTTTTTCGTTGCTGATGACCAGAAGGGCATCAACATACTGGGAAAGTTCGCGGACTCCGCGCAAAGCCTGTTTGATTTTACGTCTCATCTCGAACTTGAACGGGATGGTGACTATTCCGACTGTCAGCATTCCCATCTCACGTGCCACACGGGCAATGACCGGAGCCGCACCGGTTCCTGTTCCGCCACCCATGCCGGCCGTTATGAACACCATCTGGGTGTCATCCTTGAACTGGGCTCTGATATCCTCTATGCTCTCCTCGGCTGCCTGACGGGCCACTTCCGGGTCATTTCCTGCACCGAGTCCCTTAGTGGTCTCACGTCCAAGCTGGAGTTTGATGGGAATTTCCGAATCGGCCAGCGCCTGCTGGTCAGTGTTCGCGACCACAAACACCACATCACGGATTCCCTCGTGGTACATGTTGCGAACGGCATTGCCACCGCCGCCGCCAACACCTATTACCTTTATTATCTTGCGCGATTCCGTAGGAAAATCAAACGGAAGGGTACCCTCGCTTTCAAAAGCCATTATCTTTTCGTTCATATCAAGATGCCTTTTATCCGGTTTCACTCATCAAGGAATTCCTCTCCTTTTTCAACAATTCCCTTCAGGAAGGACATGAAGCTGTTCTTCCGTTTCTTGCCACCCTGCGGCTTTTCATCCTCTTCCTTTTCCTGACTGTCAGCCGATGCCGCAGTCTGCGCTTCAGCCTCGGCCCTGGCTGCCTGAATGCGCTCCTGTTCCTGACGGTCACGTTCCTCCTGAGCGCTTTCGCCATCAAAAGTGAACAGACTGCCCATTGAGACCTTGTCCTGATTCTCCGATGTAAGGCGTTCGATGTCATCCATCTTTGGCAGCGGCATGTCACAGCAGTTTTCACAGCCCTTTGTCAGCACTGAAAGCAGTCCCATCTGAGATCCGTCATTGCTGTTCCATGAAGGCTCAACCCAAGTGAATCCATCGGGCTGGGTCACAAAACGCGGCACCCTCATCTTCGGCATGAGTTTGGTCAATACCTGTTGCAGACCCTGCAGACGGCTTCCGCCTCCTGTCAGCACCAGTCCGGCAAACAGTACATCCTCATATCCGGAATCCTTGATTCTCGCCATTATGTTACGGACAATCTCCTCGTTGCGTGCCCCAATGATATCGCCTATCTCAGACAGTTTGAAACTGCGGTCGCCTACAAGAATCTGAGCCTCCGGATCATTTTCAGGTTTAAGATTATACAGGCCGTACCTGCACTTCAGCGACTCGGCCTGGTCCTCGTCAATCTTGAGAATCTGAACCAGATCACGGGTTATGAGCGAACCGCCAAGAGGTATCACACGCAGGAAACGCAACATGCCGCCACGATAGACCGATACGGTTGTGGTGTCAGCTCCGTAATCGACAAGAGCACATCCCTGCTGACGGTCTTCATCGGAAAGAATCACATCGGCCTGAGCTACCGCCGAAACGAAACCGTCAAGGATCTGTACCGATGCCATACCGAAACACTGTGCCATGTATTCGGCAACCTGCTGTCCCAGAAGCACCTTCATGTAGTTACCGGTTATCCTGCGGCAAGCCACTCCCATAGGATCGGTTTCCGGCATGTGCCTTCCGTCCACGACATATTCCTGCGATTCAAGGAGCAGACTCAGATAGCCGTCCCTTTCCTCCATATCACATTCCGAGAACATGTCATCTATTATCTGCTGCGATATTACAGTGTCCTCATCAAAGGCACGCTCCACCTGGCAGGACATAGAGCGGAGTGTCCTTGCATTATAACCTATATACACACGCTCAATTTTAGCTGACAGCATTGCATCAAGCCGTGTTATCACGTTGGCAATTGCGTTAGCTGTACGGTCAAGATTATAGACCGCTCCCTGCCTGATGCATGACTGTGACGGCACGCTGGCGTATGCAAGAACCTTCATGCTGCCATCGGGCTGCCTCTGTCCTGCCACGCCCGATACCTTGGACGATGCCAGTTCTATGGCGACAATTGTCTTTTCTGTATCCATTTCCATATCTGTTTGTATCATTTTCTTTTTCTGCACACCACCTGATTCTGATAGGCCACGCTTATCCTGCTGTATTTGTTCCAGCCTACATTATCAAGACCCTTTTCGTAAAAGTTCATGAGACGGTCCAGCTTGACAGGCACATCCTGAGCAGTTCCTATTTCAAGAATATGGTACCCTACTCTGGGAACAAGTTCGAAGAATCCCTTGTCAGTCACATTAATCTGTTCTATCTGAGCTTTCCAGAAACGGCTGGCATTAATCGCATTGACTACCTCAAGCAGAGGTCCGCCTGCAAAGGCATAATCAATATGTCCGGTGGCCACAGGGACATGAATGGCTGTTGACCTGCAGGGAAGTATTCCCCCATGACTGTCAACGTAAAAATCCTGTCCCCTGTCATTGCGTACTCTGACAAGAGGGATTTTTGTGGTCACATTCACTTTCAGATAGTCACCTGACGTACAGAAGCACTGGGCACGGTCTATGAAAGGATGCTTGACCAGTACATTCTCCATACTGTCCAGAAGGAGCCTGTCCATAGGCTTCCCTGTAGGATCCATCCCATTGTCCTTAAGCATATCCATGACCGTGGCAAGTGTTACCATTTCATTTGAAACGCTGTCACGTACGCTCAGCTCCACGCCCTGGCACACACGCTTGTCATCATTTTTCCCTGTCAGGAAAATGATGCTGAAAACCATGTACACTACGAGCAGTGCGGCAAACAGTATGGGCAGTATCTTCTTCACTTCTCTTCCAGTATTCGGGTTATTTCATCCACCTTGTCCTCCAGATCTCCGGCGCCCACGGTCAACAGCACCTGAAACTCATCTCTTTTGGAACGTACCAGTTCCGGAACCTGGTCTTTCGGTACGATTCCCTGGAAGACGCCTGGTTCAATGAGGTCTGCGACCATCTGGCTTGACACACCGGGAATGGGCTGTTCGCGGGCCGGATAAATCTCGGTAAGCCAGACCTTGTCAAACAGGGACAGAGCCTGAGCGAATTCCTTGTGGAAGTCTCTGGTACGCGTATAAAGATGCGGCTGGAAAATTGCGGCAATTGTCCGGTCTGCATACAGCTGGCGAAGTGACAGTGCACACTGACGCAGTTCCTCGGGATGATGTGCATAATCGCTCAGGAAGACCTTCTCACCGCGTACATGGAAATCAAAACGGCGGTCACATCCTCCAAAAGTCATTACGCCTTTCCTTATATCGGCTTCAGCGACACCACTCAACTGGGCCATTCCCATGGCGGCAACCGCATTCTCCACATTGATTGGAACAGGAACGCCAAGTTCGACATCGGCAATGTTGCCAAGCGGTGAAATGAAGTCAAACACAAGATGCCCGTCACCTGTACGGACATTGGCAGCGTGGAAATCGCCACTGTCCAGGCCATAGGTATGCAGCTTCACATCTGGCTGCAGTTGCGGTCTGAGTTTCTCCTCAAGACCGATGTGCAGGACAAGATCGCCACCCTGACGGATCAGGCTGCAGTACTTGCGGAAGCTTTCAACATAGGCCTCATAGGTTCCGTAGATGTCAAGATGGTCAGCATCGACTGCTGTAATGACACTCCGCAGCGGTCTCAGATGATGGAACGAGCGGTCAAACTCATCGGCTTCAATCACTACATTACGACTGGCCGTGCTTGCCATATAATTGCTGCGTGTGTTTTTCAGAATGCCGCCAAGGAAGGCGTTGCATCCCGACTCCGTGCCGTTCAGTATATGGGCAAGCATTGATGAAGTGGTGGTCTTGCCATGAGTTCCTGCAACGCACAGACCATCCATAGTACGTGTCAGAGTTCCCAGTACCTGGGCTCTTTTCTGTATGTCGAATCCATTGGCACGGAACCATGAAAGACAACGGTTATCGGCAGGTATTGCCGGAGTGAAGACGATCAGGGTCGATTCCCTGTCTCGGCAATATTCCGGGATAAGTTCTTCATTGTCATCATAGAACAGTGCGGCACCTTCGGACTCCAGATCATGTGTGAGCTGGCTTGCACAACGGTCATAACCGACAACCCGAATTCCCTGTTTCAGAAAATACCGTTCCAAAGCGCTCATGCCTATTCCTCCGGCACCCAGGAAAAACACATTCCTTATGTTTTGCGGATCAAGTGAAAATTCACCATACCCCGCCAGTTTCAGGACTTCACGCGCAATGATTCCGGCCGAATCCTTCAAGGCAAGTTTGAGAATGTTCTCCCGGAGTGAATCCAGACGCTGTTCATCGGCCGCCAGCTCAAGGGCTGCAGGAACAAGCTTCTCCACGGCATCACGGTCAGCAATGTGAATGGCGGCATCACGGTCGGCCAGAGCCATTGCATTCTTGGTCTGATGGTCTTCAGCCACATTTGGTGACGGCACCAGAATTACGGCTTTTCCAAGCAGACACAGCTCTGATATGGTACCTGCACCTGCTCTGGATATCACAAGGTCAGCAACGCGATATGCCGCATCCATATTGCTGATGAATTCCATCGGGAACAGATTGGGCACACTGTCCTTTTCATACAGACGGCGTTTCATTTCCTCAAAGTAATATTTTCCTGTCTGCCAGATGAACTGGACATCGGCATTGGACCGTATCGTATCCAGACTGGCAAGGACACTTTCATTCAGAGTGCGGGCTCCCAGGCTGCCACCGACTATGAGTATTGTACGTCTGGCAGGGTCAATTCCCATAATCCGAGCGGCCTCGTTCCTGTCCATACGGTTTTCCGTCAGATTGGGACGCACGGGATTTCCGGTCTTCATGATACGGTCGGCAGGGAAGAAGCGTTCCATCCCATCATATGCAACACAAATCTTTGCGGCTTTTTTGGCAAGCAACTTGTTGGTGACTCCGGCAAACGAATTCTGTTCCTGCAGGAGTGTCGGAATGCCCATCATCCCAGCCATCTTCAGTGTCGGGCCGCTGGCATATCCGCCTACACCCACCGCCACCATGGGACGGAACTCACGGATTATCCTGCGGGCCATGAGCTGGCTCTTCACCACCTTGAACAGAACCGATATGTTCTTCAAAGGATTGGAACGGTCAAATCCGCAGATTGGCAGGCCCTTGATTGGAAAACCGGCTTCGGGAACTCTCTGCATCTCCATGCGTCCTTCGGCTCCAACGAACAGGATATCGGCATCAGGATAAATGCTTCTGATTGCCTTGGCTATGGATACAGCCGGAAAAATGTGTCCGCCTGTTCCTCCACCGCTGATAATTATTCTCGGATTCTCTTTCATATTGGTTCTCATAATGATGAATTTTCCTGTATTGGTGTAGGAAGCTGCTCTTCCTGCATATTTGTCTGGGCCTCATTCTCTTCAAGGCTGCAGCTTATTCCAAGCAGCATGCCTATGCACATACCGGAAACGATCATTGATGTGCCGCCCTTGCTGATAAGCGGCAGTGCCTGTCCAGTCACAGGTCCCAGTCCTACGGCAACTGACATGTTGATGAATGCCTGGACACAGAGGAGCATGCCGATTCCCATAGCAAGATATGCCGGATACCTTTTCCTGCAGTGCGATGCAATGTACCCGATCCTCAGCATCAGCCACAGATAAAGCAGAAGTACGACCACTGCACCGGCCAATCCCAGTTCCTCAATGATAACAGCATATATCATGTCACAATATGCCTCCTGCAGGAAATCCCTTTCCTTGGAATTTCCGGGCAATTTGCCTATTACGCCACTGCTTGCAACGGCAATCCTGGCATGTGTGACCTGAGGATTGTCCGGTGCGACTTCACGGCTGAATTCCTCTGGAGTAAGATTTCTTGAATCGCCTCCGAATACGTCCTTCACACGGCTCTGCCATGTAACGGCACGATGTGGAATGATCTTGGAATCCCTGATTACGCTGGACGGAACAAGCAGCAGCCCTGCCAATGCAAGCCCCCCGGCCAGAGCGACAACCGCAGTCAGACGCAGCATTCTCTTTCCGGATATTCCGCCAATCAGCATCATGGAATATGTCACGGCAGCAATAATAAGGGCGGTTGACAGATTCTCGCCGACAATAAGTAGAACGACAATCGCCGTCACCAACAAGATGCGCCGGAAAGTCTTCAACTGGCTCATTTCATCGTTCCTGTCCATTTTAGCCAGTTGGAAAGCATTGAACAGGACTACCGATATCTTTGCCAGTTCTGACGGCTGAAGCTGGAACAGTTTCAGATCTATCCATCTCTGCGCGTCATTCGTATGTGCGCCACGTATGCTCAGGAAGACCAGCAGCCCTATTGAAAGCGGCAGCAGGACCACATTAAGATATTTGTACTTCTTATAATGAATGTTCTGGAACAGATACATCAGAAATATGGCAATAGCTATATGACTGCCATGTGAAAGGATAGGATTCAGATAATTCTTGCCACCGAATGTCAGGCGGCTGCTCGCACTGAACACCTCAATGATTGAAATGGTCAGCATGACAGCCACAATGATGATTATCTGACGATCACCCTTCGGACGCGGAAGCTTGTCCAGCAGTTGTCTGACTGTATTGTTCATATTTACTTATCAGAGTGCCCTTACGCAGTTCTTGAATTGTTCTCCACGATCTTCATAGCTCTTGAAAAGGTCAAAACTTGCACAGCACGGACTGAGCAGCACAATCTGTCCCTTTTTTGCCATACCGTACGCTGCCTTGACCGCATCGGGCATAGACTGGACATCGGCCACAGGAAGTCCCATAGGATCAAAGAAGGAATGCAGTTTCTCATTGTGAAGTCCCAGATAAACCAGTCCCACACATTTTTCCCTTACAAGAGGTTCTATCTCAGTATAGTCATTACCCTTATCCTTACCACCAAGAATCAGCACACACTTCACAGGCATACTCTGCAGGGCATACCAGCAGCTGTTCACATTGGTTGCCTTGGAATCGTTGATGAAATCGACCCCACCGACACGGGCAACCCTTTCGAGACGGTGTTCCACGCCCTGGAATGACTGCAGTGCCTTGCGTATGGTATCACTCTGGATGCCTGCGATACTGGCCGATATACCGGCTGCCATGGAGTTATACAGGTTGTGTTTCCCGCGCAGGGCTAGCGATTCCTGCTCCATATTGAAAGCATAGGGACGATCAAAATACACGGTTCCGTTATCAGTCCATGCGGCAAGGTTCTCCTTTCTCGCCTCAGAGAACGGATACAAAGTCGCCTTCAGGCCATATTTCTTAAGCTCGCGTGTAATGATGGGATCATCGGCCCAATATACGAATGCATCGCTGCCCGTCTGGTTTCTGATAACCCTCATCTTTGCATCCACATAGTTCTGCATCTCATAATCATAACGGTCAAGATGGTCGGGGGTGATGTTCATGAGGACAGCAATATCGGCCTTGAAGTCATACATATTGTCAAGCTGGAAACTGCTCAGTTCTATGACATACCAGTCAAAGTCCTTTTCAGCCACCTGCCATGCCAGACTGCTGCCGATATTTCCGGCCAGCCCCACATTCATTCCCGCCATTTTGAAAATGTGATAAATGAGCGAAGTAGTTGTAGTCTTGCCGTTTGAACCGGTTATGCAGACCATATGAGCATTGGTATAACGGCCGGCAAATTCAATCTCCGAGATTATGGGTGTCCCCTGAGCCATGAGTTTTTGGATAATTGGAGCCTCCTTGGGAATACCGGGGCTCTTGATTATCTCATCGGACTCGAGAATGCGCTCTTCACTGTGATGCTGCTCCTCCCACTCAATGCCACGTGCATCAAGCTGTTCCTTGTAATAGGGCTTGATCTGTGACAAGTCCGACACAAACACCTGGAAGCCTTTCTTCTGTGCAAGAATGGCAGCACCGGTTCCACTTTCGCCGGCTCCAAGAACTGTAATCTTCCTTTTTTCCATAATCATCTGATTTTAAGTGTCAATATGGTCAGAGCAGCAAGACCGATGCTTATGATCCAGGTCCTGAGCGTGATCTTCGTTTCAAACTGTAGCTTGCGGTCGTTGCCGGCAAAACGAACCGTACTGCCGGGATCGGAAATCTGTACCTGCTGCATGCTTGTACGGAAATGGTCATGAATCGGAGTACGCTTCCATATACGGCGATGCAGTCCTTTCTTCTTTCCAGTCTTATAGTAGAAACGCTGGCAGATTACAGACAGACTTTCTACAAGAAATACTCCACAAAGCATTGGAAGAAGCAGTTCCTTGTGGATACAGATGGCACTGACTGCTATGATTCCGCCTATTGCCAGACTGCCCGTATCGCCCATGAAGATCTGGGCCGGGTATGAATTGTACCACAGGAATCCTATTAGCGCTCCGACAAAAGCACACATGTATACCACGATTTCCTGGCTTCCCGGAATATACATAAGATCAAAGTGACCGGCAGTGACCACATTACTGGATACATATGCCAATATGCCCACCGTTACACCTATTATGGCCGAATTTCCGGCAGCCATGCCGTCCATACCGTCATTCAGATTGGAGCCGTTGGAAACGGCAGTCACGATGAACAGGGTAAGCAGCACAAAGAATACCCAGCCGGCCTTATACTTGTTAGTCTCTCCCAGAAAATCGAACCAGTCAGCATAATTCAAGTTGTGATTCTTCAGGAACGGAATGGTTGTACGGGTCGATTTGACATCGGGACTTTTGACAACCACCTCGACATTGTCTTCTATACGTGTCTCGACGTTTTCGTTGATAATGACCTGCGGACTGTACCTGAGAACAAGACCCACCAACAGTCCCAGAGCCAGCTGTCCGGCCACCTTGACCCAGCCGTTCAGTCCCTCTTTGTTATGGCGGAAGGTCTTGATATAGTCATCGGCAAATCCTATGGCTCCAAGAATCAGTGTAGTGGCCAGCATGAGCAGCATATACACATTTCCCAGGTTTCCAATGAGAAGGCATGGAACAATGATGGCAACGATGATTATCACGCCACCCATTGTCGGCACGCCTTTCTTGGCGGTTCCGAACGGATCGGTCTTTTCATCCCTCTGGGTTTCCGAGATGTTCCTGCGTTTCAGAATGTCAATGAAATGACTTCCGAACCAGCATGATATGACAATTGACACGACGAGAGCGAAAATCGCACGGAACGTCACATACTGGAACATGCCTGCTCCAGGCAGATCCACTCCCGAATCCTTAAGCCAGTTAAACAGCGAATATATCATAAGCTCTATGCCTAAAATGTTTCCCTAACTACTTCGTGGTCATCAAAATGATGCTTGACGCCCTTGATCTCCTGATAATCCTCATGTCCCTTCCCGGCGACCAGAATGACATCACCCGCACCGGCAAGCATACAGGCGGTATGAATTGCCTGACGGCGGTCTGTTATGGTCAGCACCTTCTGCATATCGGTCTTGGTAAGACTGGCCAGCATATCTGCAATTATGTCATCGGGCTCCTCAAAACGCGGGTTGTCCGAAGTGATTATCACTTTGTCACTGTATTTGACACACTCCTGAGCCATGATGGGACGCTTGCCCTTATCACGGTTTCCACCGGCACCGACAACTGTAATGATCTGTCCCTTTCCGTCAAGGACCTGTACTATTGTGGTCAGGACATTGGTAAGGGCATCGGGTGTATGGGCATAATCGACAATGGCGGTAAAACCTTTCGGAGAGCGGATTGCATCAAAGCGTCCGTTGACCGGAACCAGTGTGCTCATGACTGTCAGAACATCCATCGGCTCCTTGCCAAGAAGCACTGCGGCACCGTATACGGCCAGAAGATTGCAGGCATTGAACTGTCCTATGAAACGCATGAAAGCTTCATGGCCGTTAATGTCGAGCAGCATGCCGTCAAAACCCGATTCAAGAAGACGTCCCTTGAAGTCCGACATGCTTCGCAGGGAATAAGTATACACCTTCGCCTTTGTGTTCTGAGCCATGACAAGACCGTTCCTGTCATCCAGATTAGTCAGCATGAAAGCATTTTTTCCAAGTGAATCAAAAAACATCTTCTTTGCCTTGAGATAGTTCTCGAAAGTGCCGTGATAATCCAGATGATCACGTGTGATATTGGTGAATATGCCACCGGCATATCTCAATCCGCCTATTCTCTTCTGATAAATGGCATGTGAGCTGCACTCCATGAACACATACTTGCAACCCTCATCGGCCATGCGTCCCAGCAGACGGTTCAGAGTAACCGCATCGGGGGTAGTATGGTCAGCCGGTACAGGTTCTCCGTCTATGTAATTGCACACTGTCGACAGGAGGCCGCTCTTGTAGCCAAGCTTGCGCATCATGTTGTAAAGCAGAGTGGCAATTGTGGTCTTGCCGTTGGTTCCGGTAACGCCCACAAGTTCCACCTTGGAAGTCGGATCACCAAAGAAACGTGTGGCAATACGCCCCACAGCATCCTCGGTATCAGCAACCTGGACATAGGTGACATCCGGATCAGGTTCAGTCGGAATACGCTGGCAGAGTACAGACCCGGCCCCGTTTCCAATTGCCTTTCCAATGAAATCATGTCCGTCAACACGCGTTCCGCACATGGCCACGAACATACAGCCTTGAGTCACCTTCTGGGAATCAAGCTGAATGTCCGAAGCCGTCTGTTCCGGATTTCCGACAACAGACAGGACCGGTATTCCGTCAATAAGTTCCTTTACTTTTATCATAGTCATTTCATGTCCAGTCTTAATTGTATTGTTTCTCCCTTCTTGAAATGGTATCCCGGCAAAAGGCTCTGTGAACGTACACGGCCCACTCCATCGGCATTTACCATAAGTCCCTCCTTTTCCAGAATGAAAAGTGCATCCTGAAGTCCCATGCCGCGGACATCGGGCACTTCGCCATCTGAAACATCGACTGCCTGCGAACGGTATTTGCCGTCATCCAACAGGACTTTTCCCCAAAGGCTGTCACCTCCCGACGTCCATTGGTTCCTGCCGGAATGTGACAGATTCAGTCCGTCCAGTACGACAGCCGTATTCGCCAGATCACCGGCCAGCACACGCGGCATTCTATCATTGACAGTATCAACGGCCTGTTCGATATCCCGGCTGGTACTCATAGCCATGATTCTTTCAGAAATCTCATGAAATACAGGAGCGGCCATTGAACCGCCACCTGCCGACATATTGGTCTGTGAGGATGTGGATATTGACACAATACAACTGTACTTGGGCTTATCGGCAGGAAAATATCCGACAAACGAAACCATGTGCGTAGTCCTTCCGCTCTTATAGCCCGATGCGCCCTTGGAAATCTGGGCAGTACCTGTCTTTCCAGCTACCTTGAAATGCTTTGATCCGGCATTCTTTCCGGTTCCGCCTTCCACAACCTGCTCAAGCATGAAACGGATTGTATCCAAAGTCGATTCCTTGCAGATATGCTCCTTCACCACACGTACCGGATTCTTTTCCACCACCTCTCCATCACGGGTAACCTTTGACACCAGGCGGGGCGCCACCATACAACCGTCATTGGCTATCGCGTTATAGAAAGCCAAAGTGTTTATTACCGGCAGCTGGGTGTTGTAACCTATTGCCATCCAGGGCAGACGCGTTGCATCCCAATAGCCGTCACGCCTGATTACCGGCTTTTCTGTTCCTTTCAACTGAAGGTCAAAATAAGTGTTGATTCCAGTATCATACACTCCATCTACAAATTCTGCAGGATTCTTGCCGTATGCGCCGTTTATCAGCTTCGCTGTTCCTATATTACAGGAATTCATAAGAATGTGCTGGACATCAAGCCATCCGTAGCCACGCTTGCCACCATGACTGCCGTCAGTCATATGAGCTCCTCCGAAACCGTAATAAGAACCGTTCTCACAGAATACGCTGTCCTTGAGTGATATCTTACCGTCATCGAAAGCGACCATCATTGATACTGTCTTGAACGTGGAACCAGGTTCATAGATTTCCATGGCAACATTGTTCTGCGTTTCCTCGTAAGTACCGCTTTCAGTAAGATTATAACTGGCCATCGCCTTTATGTCACCGGTCCGGACCTCCATAACCACCACACGTCCTGACTGACCATGCAGGAACTCCATTTCCTTAAGCAGAGCATTCTGGGCAATATCCTGGATCTCCACATTCAATGTGGTCCACACATCACAGCCGGGAACGTCAGGAACCTCAACAACGGTACGAGCAACATTCTGGACCTTTTCCTTGTGACCTATCCCGGGTACGCCACGAAGCAGCGAGTCATATGAAAGTTCCAGACCATTCTTGGCCGAATCCTTCGATTCATACATGGCTCCGACTGTCCTTGTAGCAAGAGTTCCAAACGGTTTTTCTCTGGATATCTTGGATTCGCTGCTGAACAGCCAGTATTCGTATCTGGGCCTGAGAAGATCAGTTGTGGCCAGCATCTTGTACTTCGAGTACGAAATGGGATATGAATTCCTGGAAACTCCCGGCAACAGCAGCCAGGACTGCGACTTCTGCTGCTGTCCCTTCAGAATATGGTTTCTGAATTCCGATTCCGAATACTCAGGAAACAGCTTGTGCATCTGCTCTGCGAAAACATCAATATGTGACGTGACAAGCGTATCCTTCCTGGTCTGGTCCTTGAGACGTCTCTTCTCATCCTTTTCTGAAGACTTGAAATCCATGGTGACCCTATAGCGCTTCACGCTGCTGGCCAGCAGCAGCCCCTCATCACTCAGAATGTCACCACGATTGGGCACTATGGTCACCCTGTCACCGGAAAGACACTCATCCACATCGAGCCAATACTGTCTCTTTATGAACATGGTATTCGACATGAAGAATATTATGAAGAATCCCCAGATCGCAAAGAACACCAGGACGAAAATGACCTTTGTTGACATTTTCCATGCCTTGCGCCCACCAGCCTTTTTCTGTTTTCCGTCTTCAGCCATACCCGTTATGGAAGAATAAATGGTGATTCACTGTCCGATGAAAGCGAACTTTCCTTCTGCGACACCACCGTTTCTATATATGATGGTTTGCTCTTTGCCGAAACACTGCTGGTGACGTTCAGACTCTGATATTCCAGATCCACCAGCTCTTTCTTCAGATTCTCCAGTCTTATCTCCTTGCGCTGGTAATCGTAACGGCTGCATATATAGACAAAGATGAAGAACACTATCTCCACCCAGAGCAGCACCCTCTTTACAGTTGCCCCGTCCGCATTGGTTATCCATGAACCTATGCCGTCCTTCTTTTCCTCCTCTATCTCTTCCATATCAGTCTGCAGGTATTTCGGCGACCCTCAGTTTGGCGCTGCGGGAACGCGGATTCGCTGTCTGTTCATTATTGTCCGGTATCACAGGCTTGCACACCTGGCGGAAAGGCACCAGACGGCGACCGTAGAAATCGGACTTCACATCGCCCTCAATATTACCGCTCTTCATGAGATTCTTGACCATTCTGTCTTCAATGGAATGGTAGGTTATCACCACAAGACGGCCACCAGGTTCAAGAAGTCCGATGGTAGACTCCAGCATCTCCCTCAAGGCATCCACCTCGTGGTTGACCTCCATTCTCAGTGCCTGGAACAGTTTGGCCATTTCCTTCTTCTCACGCTCACGGCCTATTACCGGCCGTACCGTATCCATAAGTTGCGATACTGTCTCTATTCTTGTATTCTGGCGTTTGCCGGCTATTACCTTGGCCAGCTGACGGCCGCTCTGCAGTTCACCATACAGGTAAAACAGAGAAGCAAGTTTTTCTTCAGGGTAATCATTCAGCACATCGGCTGCAGTCATTCCCTCCCTCTGGTTCATACGCATGTCAATGGGGCCGTCAAAACGGAATGAGAAACCGCGGCTGCTGTCGTCGAAATGGTGCCATGAGACACCAAGGTCGGCAAGTATTCCATTCACCTTCTCATGACCGTACCAGCGCATGAAATTCTTCATATACCGGAAATTGCCGTAAACGAAAGTGAATCTCGGGTCGGGGATAGCATTGGCCATGGCATCCTGATCCTGGTCAAAGGAGTACAAGCGACCAGCGTCATCAAGGCGGGAAATGATTTCACGCGAATGTCCCCCTCCGCCAAATGTGGCATCGACATAGACTCCATCCGGACGGGTGACCAGATAGTCCACGCTCTGCTTCAGCAGAACCGGAACATGATATGTTGCCGCGTTATTCTCCATTTCCTGACATACAGGCCTGAATGCCCTTTACGAATTCCTCATCGCTCATGAAACTTTCACCGCATTCCATCGAAACCTTCTCCTGCGCCCACAGTTCAATGGTCTGCTGCATTCCGACGAACACGGCATCCTGACCTATGCCGACCTTGTCAAGCATGGGTCTTGGCAGAAGGATACGACCGCTGGAATCAATCTGAACCGGCTGTGCCTCACTGACCATCTTGCGGTACAACATCTGCTGGTTACCGTCAAAACGGTTCAAGCGGCTGCGTACACCGGCAATTTCGGCCTGCCACACCTGTTCAGGGTAAATGACCAGACAATCCTCAAAGTAATCCTTGCGGACCACCAGGGTCTGGCCTTCGGCCGGTTGCAGTTCCCGGCGGAACTGAGCCGGCAGAAAGACCCTGTTCTTCGAGTCAAATCTTACTTGAATCTGACCAATGAAATTCATACTGTTTCCCCTAATCTATTAACAAGCCTCAAAATTAGGATATTTACTCCACTTTGCTCCACAACGCCCCACTTTATGACATAAAAAGTTATCAACAAGCTGTTGATAACATAACAGCCTGCTGATAAACGACTTGAATACAAGCGTTTAAAGTTACGCTTGTGCCTTCACCAGTTCTTCTGAACGCATTAGAGCCAGATTGATGTGGCTGCAGATGTTTTCACGTCCGAGCTGGCTGACCACACCGCTGTTCTCAAGAACCCTGAGGACATTGTCATTGACTCCTGAAAGCACCACCTGTACACCCATCTGACTGCACATTGCACACATGTTGGTAAGATTGTGCACACCAGTGGAATCAATGAACGGAACTTTTCTCATTCTGATTATCCGGACCTTGGGATGTCCGCCCATATCACTCATCATCTCTTCAAAACGGTTTGCGATTCCAAAGAAATAAGGACCGTTGATTTCATACACCTTTACTCCTTCAGGTATCGTAAGATGTTCCAGATTGCCCTGAACATCCGTATCGGCAGCAGGATCAATCTCATCACAGATCACCTTGATATTGGTGGTTTCCGCCATTCGCTTCATGCAGAGCAGACAGGCAATGAGCACGCCAACCTCAATGGCGACAGTCAGGTCGAAGATAACCGTCAGGAAAAATGTCACCAACAGCACAATGATATCGGACTTGGGATTATTGAAAATGGCCCTGAAGCTGCGCCATTCACTCATATTGTACGAGACCACAACCAGAATGCCCGCCAGACACGGCATGGGAATATACTGGATGAGAGGCATCAGGAACAGATAGATGACAGCCAGAACCACAGCGTGGACCAGTCCTGCCACCGGAGTGCGTCCACCGTTGTTGATGTTCGTCATGGTACGTGCAATGGCTCCGGTTGCAGGTATACCGCCAATCATCGGAGTCACCATATTGGCTATTCCCTGAGCCACCAGTTCTTGATTGCTGTCATGACGGTCGCCTATCACACCATCGGCAACTGCTGCCGACAGCAGTGACTCGATTGCTCCCAGCATTGCAATGACCAGAGCCGGTGATGCCAGATGTCTTATCGTCTCCATATTGATTTCGGGAACCGATGCCTTTGGAATGCTGGAATTGATTGTGAACCTGCTGCCTATGGTCTCAATGCTGTCAATCCCGGCATTTCTGAGCAGCACACAGACCACAGTCATAATGATTATTGCCATAAGCGAACCGGGCAGTTTGCGGTTGATCTTCGGTGTGAATACGATTATCAGGACCGATGCAACCCCCACCCCAAGGGACCACCAGTCCATGGTGTGGATATTCTGGAAATAACATCCCCATTTTTCAATGAAACCCGATGGAACGCTCTCAATCTGCAGTCCGAACAGGTCCTTGATCTGTGTAGTGAAAATGGTGAGCGCGATTCCGCTTGTGAAACCCACAATTATAGGATAAGGAATATACTTGATGATAGTACCCAAATGCAGGATTCCCATCAGGACAAGGAAAATTCCGGCCATGAAAGTGGCCACATACAGGCCGTTCATGCCGTAATCCTGTATAATACCATAGACAATTACTATGAAAGCACCGGTAGGACCGCCTATCTGAACCTTGCTGCCGCCGAAAAACGATATCAGGAAACCTGCCACAATTGCTGTGAGAATGCCTTTTTCGGGCGATGCTCCACTGGCAATACCGAATGCGATGGCAAGAGGAAGCGCTACAATTCCGACAATGATACCCGCAAGAAGATCCTGCACGAACAACTCTTTACTGTAATTCTTCAACGAAGAAAACAGCCTGGGGTTGAAGCCCCCGATTTTCATAGATTTCATAGAACAAAAATGTCATTCCGGCCGGCATTTCCGACCCGTTTATTATCCTTTTCAAATTTTCGGCCGCGAAATTACAAAAAATATTGCCCAATAGTATCCATGGCTATTGCAGATTCCGACAAAAGCACTACCTTTGCTCCGCAAACCGGAAAGTTTGCATGCATTTCAGACAGATTGATCCTTTAGCTCAGTTGGTTTAGAGCGCTTGCTTGACAGGCAAGAGGTCAGCAGTTCAAATCTGCTAAGGATCACCCAAGGCGGCCTATCCGGCCGCTTTTGTTTTTTCCACCAGTTTTAAAAATTAAAAAAACGGAAGTACCCCGAAAGGTACCTCCGTCATTATGCAAATGTATGCGACAGGTGTTACTTGGCCAGCTTGGCGCGCTGTGCATCCAGGAAGTCGGTCATCTTCTTCAGGTTTTCCTCTGAATACATGCCCATTCCGTGACCGCCCTGCGGCTCGTGGTGGATGTAGCTCTCAACGCCGTACTTCTGCATCTGTTCATACAGATACTGGTTCACACATGATGCAACGACAAAATCCTGATCACCGTGGAAGATATAACCGGCAACATCGTCCTTATCCAGATAGCCTGACGGAGAGAGAAGCAGGAAGTTGTCTTCATTACCCTGCTTTGCCATACCAAGAATCTGTTCCTCAGGTGAGTTGCCCGGGCCTCCGAACTGCATGGCATTGCCACAGTCCATGTGGAGGACCTCGGTAGAACCTGACCAATTGCAGAAGGCATTGACCTTGCTTGACTGATCGGTGTATGCACCCAGACTGCCTTCGATATCATACTCGGCCTTGTTCAGTTTGGCGACTTTGACACCGTTGGACAGTGCGCAGACTGATGCAAGATGACCGCCTGATGAGAAGCCGGATGTAGCAATGAAAGATGTATCGAACTTGTACTTGTCGGCATTGCCGCGGATAAAGCGGATAACTGCCTTGATATCGTTGATCTGAGCCGGCCACTTGGCATCGGAGATGGAACGGTGATTCGGAGTCACGACTGCATAACCGGCTTTGAGCAGGGCAGCGCAGATTGTATTGATATCGGCAGCACCCTTGGAACTGTTCGAGCCCCATGCGCTACCGTAGACATGAACCACTACAGGATATTTGTCCTTGACTTCCTTTGGCAGATAGATGTCAAGCTTATGATATATCTGATCATCACCCACATAATCGATATCGGCGAACTTTTCCGAATATTCAGCCTGGGTCTGTGATGACTGGTCACCGCCAAGTCCTGGGAAACCGCCACCGAAACCGCCGCCCATAGGAGGCATACCGCCGCCGAAACCGCCAAAGCCGCCGCCGGGGAACTGTGCGAAACAAGTCATTGAAGCCATAAGGGCCACTGCAACAAGGAGATTCTTTTTCATTTCTGATATGTTTTGGTTATAGTTAATGCCTTTAACTGATAAAGTTTATTCGCTTAATGAGGCAAAGTTAAACTTAATCGGTGAAAAACACTAATTTTGCCGCACTCATTTCCTTTGCAGAGACATGATTCAGATTGGTGACGCAATAGTATCTTTTGATGTTCTGACAAAGCAGTTCTGCTGCGACCTGTCCAAATGTCACGGTGCCTGTTGTGTCGAGGGTGATGCCGGAGCTCCTGTCACCCCTCAGGAAATCGGGCAGATAGAACAGCTGCTGCCCATAATCTGGGACGATCTTTCTCCTGAAGCCAGACAGGTCATTGAAAGTCAGGGAGTCGCATATCCTGACCCCGAAGGCGAACTTGTAACGTCCATTGTAGGAGGTAAGGACTGTGTATTCACCATCCACCGGGACGGCAACTGCTACTGCGCCATTGAAAAGGCATTCCGTGAAGGCCGATGCGAGTTCATGAAACCGGTGTCATGCCATCTCTACCCCATTCGTGTCAAGAAACTTGGACCATACTGGGGGCTCAATTACGACCGATGGGACGTATGCCGTCCGGCTGTCATAAAAGGACAACGGCTTGGTCTGCCTGTCTACAAATGCCTCAAGGAGCCATTGATCCGCCGTTTCGGCCAGGAATGGTATGATGAGTTAGAACTGACAATTAGCGAATTGAAGAAACAGAACATAATCTGACAACATAGAATGTATATGAGACGATTATCATTGCTGGCCATACTCACATTGGCGTTGGGTGCCTGCACAAGACAGGGCTTCCAGCAACCGCCGTTCGGAGGGATGAAGGGACAGGTTCAGGAAGTCACCGTATATCATATCACCCCGCCTGACTGGAGAACCGGGAACGGGAATGATTCAATAATGTTCATCATTGCATCGGCTTACGACACCGAAGGCAACGAAATCTGCTCCGTTCGTATGGACAGCGCCGGACGCATCCAGTCGCAGGCCGAAAGCATGTTCGAGAACGGAATCTGCATACGCAGCACAAACGAAAACGGTGCCCACAAGGTTCTGGGCAGGCTGGAGCTAGTCTCACACGAAAAGGGACTTCTGATCTATGACAGCTATTCAGGAAGCAAGGTCAGCCGTATGGAGGTACGTGAAAGGAAACTGTTCAGGAAATACCGCTCAACCGTCACCAATGACGGAAAGGTTACAATGACCAGCATAATCAAGACCGATGCCCAGGGCCGTCCTGTCAGCATCAGCTCGACCGATGCATCCGGTAAGGAAATCATCGAAGAGAATGTGTTCTCATCCAATGGTGACATCATTGAAAAACACGTCAAGACTGCCGGAACCACCCTTGACGATATCACAAGGACAGAATACACAGCATTCGATGACCACGGCAACTGGATTGAAGCACGCACCTACAACAAAATCCGAATGGCCCGTGAAATACTGCGCCGCGAAATAAAATACTGGCCGTAAGCGCCAATTGTCAAAGAAAGCAGTATCTTTGCCGCGCATTTCCCCACAAGGGACGCAAAACATGATGTTTCGTTAGCTCAGCCGGTTCAGAGCGCTTGCTTCACACGCAAGAGGTCCGCGGTTCGAATCCGCGACGAAACACTCGAATAAAGAACTCCATATCAACAGAATACGGAGTTCTTTCTGTTTATTTGGACTTTTCATTTCTTCTGTACCGACGATACGGCCTTGATCAGAATGGTGCCAAGAATACCTGCGGTAATCGAGCCAAGCAGAATGGCTATCTTTCCGGAATTTCTCATGGCTTCCACGGCTGCGGCATCCTGGAATGACAGGGTGTCAACGAATATCGACATGGTGAAGCCTATTCCGCCCAGACAGGCTACAGCAAAGAACATGGGCCAGTTCGACTTTTCCGGCATGGCACATATTCCTGTCTTGATGGAAATGAAGCTGAGCAGGGTAATGCCTATGGGTTTTCCCAATACCAGTCCCAGGAATACGCCCAGGCCCACTCCCTGTGCAGCCGTTGAGGTATTGAAAATGTTGAAGAATGACAAGTCCGGAATTTCCACTCCGGCATTTGCCAAGGCGAATATCGGCATGATAAGGAAATTGACCCAGGGCGAGAGGGCGTGTTCGACGCGGTAGCTCATGGCCATGGAACCGTATGCGGTCTTGTGCAGGCGGCGCAGGAAGTGGCGCTGTGGACCGTTGGGAAACATCGTCTCATCATCAATACAGTCATATTCAAGAAGTTTCCCGGAATACGTCTTGATTTTATGCATCACATAGGGACGTTCATAGCGGGCGTTTGACGGTATCAGGAAAGCCATGACAACACCAGACATGGTAGCGTGAATGCCCGAATAATAAAAAAGGATCCACACCACAAAAGCCAGCAGCAGATACGGCCACATGTGCTTCTGACCGAGCCTGTTCAACAGAAGCGCAAATGCTATGACCAGGAGTGAAATGGCAAGCAGTTTCAGATTGATGGTACCACCATAGAAAAATGCCACGACAAGTATCGCAATCAGGTCATCGGCAATGGCAAGCGCGGTAAGGAACACCTTGAGTGAGACCGGCACCCTGTCACCGAGGACTGAAAGTATGCACACGGCAAAGGCTATGTCGGTAGCTGTCGGAATACCCCATCCGCCTGCGGCATCGGTTCCACGGTTCACCAGCGTATAGATGATTGCCGGCATGGCAACACCACCGAATGCGGCTATGATGGGAAGCATGGCCTTCTTCATGGAAGACAGTTCGCCATGAGCCACTTCACGTCTGATCTCCAGCCCCACAGTAAAGAAGAACACTACCATGAGGACATCGTTGATAAGCTTCTCGATTGTCAGGTCACGCGGGAAACGCCAGTCCACCACACCGTTGGGACTCAGCATGTGAATCTGTATATCCGTTTCCCGAAAAGCCCGGTAATAGTAGCTTGTTGCAGGCAGATTCGCCAGCAGCATGGCAACAATGACACAAATCAGCAACAGGACTCCCTGAGTCCATGGCTGATGCGACAGATGGTCACTCTTGCGATTGAACGACAGTACATTCCTGTTCCATTTATATACGGGAATCAGTTTCATTTGACTTGTAAGAAAAAATTTCCGCGAAATTACAAAATTCAGCCCGAACCGGAAGGCTCGGGCTGAATTAAAAAACTCTAAATTACCTAAACAAGACTAGCTGAGAAGGTTCTTTCCTGTCATCTCAGCAGGAATAGGCTGACCCATGATTGTAAGAATGCTTGGAGCCACATCGGCCAGAATTCCGTCGGCTACCTTTGCGTCCTTGTTCTGAGTGATATAGATGCATGGAACCGGGTTCAGCGAATGAGCCGTATTGGGAGTTCCATCGGCATTTACAGCATTGTCGGCATTTCCATGGTCAGCAATGATAATGGCCTCGTATCCGTGAGCCTTGGCTGCTTCGATGACATCGTGCACACAAGCGTCAACTGCAACGACAGCCTTCTCTATTGCCTCATACACACCGGTATGTCCAACCATATCGCCGTTTGCAAAGTTCACTACGATGAAGTCAAACTTGTCTGTTCCGATAGCCTCGACCAGCTTGTCACGAACCAGATATGCGCTCATTTCGGGCTGCAGATCATATGTGGCAACCTTCGGTGACGGAACCAGGATGCGGTCCTCACCTTCATACGGAGTCTCGCGGCCACCGTTCAGGAAGAATGTCACATGTGCATACTTCTCCGTTTCGGCAATGTGCAGCTGTGACAGACCCTTTGATGAAACGTACTCGCCAAGAGTGTTGTTCACATTTTCCTTATCGAAGAGGATATGCACGCCGGTGAACGATGCATCGTACGGAGTCAGGCAGTAGTACTGCAATCCCGGGATGGTATGCATGCCGTTCTCAGGCATATCCTTCTGCGTCAGGGCAATGGTCATCTCCTTGGCACGGTCGTTACGGAAATTGAAGAAAATCACCACGTCACCCTCTTCAATGCGGCTGTCGTATGCCTCATTGACAATAGGCTTCATGCATTCGTCAGTCACGCCCTCGGCGTATGAGTCCTCAACAGCCTGAACCATGTCAGTAACCTTGCGGCCCTCGCCGTTCACCAGCTGGTCATAGCCCAACTTCACGCGCTCCCAACGCTTGTCACGGTCCATGGAATAATAGCGTCCGATAATTGAAGCGACCTTGTCACCGCGTTTTACAAGTTGCTCGATGAAGCCCTTGCCGCTCTTCGGGTCCGTATCACGGCCGTCCATGAAACAGTGGACGTAAGCGTTGTCAAGACCGTATTCGCGAGCAATGTCGCAAAGGCAGAACAGATGCTCAAGTGATGAATGGACACCGCCGTTTGAAACCAGGCCCATGAGATGGAGCTTCTTTCCGGTTTCCTTGGCATAGCTGTATGCTGCAACTATCTCCTTGTTCTGACGGATTGAGCCGTCGGCAATGGCGCGGTTGATCTTTACCAGATCCTGATAGACAACGCGACCGGCACCGATATTCAGATGACCTACCTCGCTGTTACCCATCTGACCGTCAGGCAGACCTACGTTCTCGCCGCT
Source organism: Bacteroidaceae bacterium (assembly GCA_045640065.1). Lineage (GTDB taxonomy): Bacteria > Bacteroidota > Bacteroidia > Bacteroidales > Bacteroidaceae > Colenecus. Next base: position 21,598 of record JAZUEH010000158.1, on the reverse strand, counting down.
GGCAAGCAGCTGGGCGTGAGGGTAGTTGGCCATCAGATAGTCCATGTATGGCGTAGGAGTGTTGAATATAACATCGGCCTTTGAGCGGTTTCCAATGCCCCAGCCGTCAAGAATCATAAGTAGTGCTTTCTTTGCCATAATATTTTGTATTTGTTCATTTTCGGACTGCAAAGTTAGCAATTATTCCGTCATAGTGTCAATCCAGTTCGTCAATTGCCTTGACAAGAATGTCCAGATTGAAATTCCTTGAGAAAATGTTCTGGAAATTCGTGGTCGATTCAAAGTCATGCGGCACCGGATCGGTGACTACCACCTTGACATTCCACGGATGTCTGATTTCGTAACCTTCCAACCGGAATCCGTCATTGAAAGTGACCTTTGAAGGCATAAGGACCAGAGTATCGCCCTCAATACGGTAATTCCTTGTATCAGAGAAGCTGTTCATGAACTCCTGTTCGTCTCTTCCGGAACCTTTGGACGTCTTATACACTTCCCTGTGCGATATCCTGATATGCTTAAGAGTATCACCCGGCCACTCGCTTTCCAGTTCCAGAGCCGGATAGACTATGGCACTCTTCAGATCAGATAATTTCTTTTTCTTGCCGTCGGCCAGTTTGGGCGCGTAAGCCAGAACAAAATTGTCATCATTGCCATATACCAGCATACCGTCATTTTCGCCCCTCTCCACAGGTTCCAGGCGGATGAACAGCGTATCGGAATTCAAGTTGAATCCGGTACCGCCAGACGTGGTATATGAGGTTGTTGCTCCGACAGTCCTGAAAGTGTTACCAATCAGACCGGCGCTCAGGATAGCGGCAACCAGCCATATAAGGAACACCACGACAAGAGGTTTCCATTTTCCGGTCCTTTCTTTTGAGAACAGAATCACCAGTGCCCAGATTATGCATGCAATGGGAAGCAGCACAAGAAGCAACACAAGCATTCTGATTCCAAATGTGCTGCCAAGACCGGCTACGGAGCCGAGCACTCCCGCCATGACTCCGGTGGTCCCCAGACCTGCGATGGTCACGCCGAACAGTGCGCAGACTGCGGCTATCAGCAGAGCCAGAACCACAATTACCAATGGGAAACAGAGTATTACCAGCAATGTGATGAGCATGGCCCTGAGACATCCGTTCGAACATCCGCCGCCACTCTTTTCCTTATTTGAAGCCGATGACTGCGATGCTTTTCTGGGTCCTCCTGCCTGCTCAACCGCACGGCGTGCCAGAGATTCGTTAATGACATTGTCACGTCCGCCGTTACTGATCAGGAAGTCTGCTATGGACTTTTCATATTGTCCCATACCGCTGCCCATTCTTGAGAGTTCAGTGAGACGTGCGTCCAGAATATGAAACGCGTTGTCTGTCATGGAAAATGATATGCCGTTGATGCTGGCCTTTGTTATTCTTTCCATAGTGTTGTATCGTTAAAAGTTTCTTAATGTTCCTATTGTGTCACTCAGTTCCTTCCATGCCTGGTCATATTCCTCAAGCGCAGCCTTGCCCTTTGGGGTAATGGAATAGAACTTGCGGGGAGGGCCCTGCGGTGATTCCTCCCAGCGGTACGAAAGCAGACCATTGTTCTTCTGCCTGATGAGCAGCGGATAAAGAGTCCCTTCCACAACCGTCATACCGGCCTCCTTCAATCCCTGAATAAGCTGTGTAGGATAACTGTCCTCCTTTTCCAGCAGACTCAGAATACAGTATTCAAGGAAGCCCTTGCGCATCTGCTGCCTTATGTTGTCAGTATTAGTCTCCATCGGTCACTCTATTTTACCAGGTACGGAAACGGTTCAGATTCTCACTTGTAAGCGGAATGCCGCGCATACGGCACTTCTCTTCGGGGGTCGATGCCAACGGAATTACGATCCACAGTACAATGTAGGCAAGTATGCCGAAACCGCCTGCAAACATTATCAGCACCACGACAAGGCGCATGATCACCACATCAACACCCACATAAAGGGCAAGACCGCTGCACACTCCGCCCAGCATCTGATTGTCCGGATCGCGCATGATACGCTTTTCGCAGTTTTTCTGGCTCTGCTCCCTGGAGCCTGTCTTCTCACGGCCCGGTTCGCCATCAGCATAAGTAAAGGTGTCGCCCATCTCGCTGCCGTCGGGCAGACCGATCTTTGAAATCACGTCGTTGACCATCCAGAGTGCCACGACCTCCTTTCCCGATTCGCTCTGATACTGATGCAGCAGCTCGCTCACGCGGTTTTCCACATCTTCCATGCTCTCAGTCCTCTCTTCGGGTGACAGCTTGCCACGGAATTCATTCAGATACGCATCCAACCTGTCATAGGCATCGGCATCGATTGTAAAGCTCTTGCCGGCAATTCCGACATAACAGACTTTGTCCATTTCTTCTTCGTTAAATATGATTTGCATTGCAAATATATATGTAATACATCATACCTTGTATTGCAAGGTACTATATTTAACAAAGATTTAGAATCAGAACATTCCGCGCACACGGTCAACGCCAGCAACAAGGGCGTCAATATCGGCCTTCGTGTTGTAGAATGAAACCGATGCGCGTACCGTGCCCTGAATGCCGAACCGTTCCATAAGCGGCTGTGCACAGTGATGACCGGTTCTTACAGCTATGCCGAGATGATCCAGCAGAGTACCCATATCGGACGGGAAAATGTCACCGACAAGAAATGACACGACACCGCTCCGGTGTGCCGCATTGCCAATGAAACGCATTCCCGGTATTGTCTCAAGTCCCTGGCGCGCATACTCCAGCAGCGAATTCTCGTACTGCCGGATGTTGTCCATGCCCAAGGCCTGCACATAATCAATAGCCGCTCCCAATGCTATCGAACCCACATAATCGGGAGTCCCGGCCTCGAACTTGTACGGCAGTGAATTGAAGGTGGTTCTTTCAAACGAGACGTGGCCTATCATTTCGCCGCCGCCCTGATATGGAGGCATGGCATCGAGCAGTTCCCGTTTGCCGTACAGCACGCCCGTTCCGGTAGGCCCGTATATCTTGTGACCGCTGAATGCCAGAAAATCCACATCAAGTGCCTGAACGTCAATAGAGGTATGAGGTACGGCCTGAGCACCGTCAAGCGCGACCGGGATACCCTTTTCATGAGCAGTACTTATTATCTCCCCAACAGAATTGACTGTACCGAGAACGTTTGAAACCCATGTGACCGACACAAGTCTGGTCCTGTCAGAAATCATGCTGCGGAATGCCTCCATATCCAGTTCACCGTTATCAAGAACCGGTATGACCCTGATGCTGTAGCCTACCCTTTCAGCTTGAATCTGCCATGGAACAATGTTGCTGTGATGTTCCATACCTGAAAGGATTATTTCATCACCGGCTTTCAGGAAATGTTGTGAAAAGCATGTGGCAAGCAGATTCAGACTTTCGGTAGTGCCACGGGTAAAGATAATCTCATCAGTACTGGGAGCATTGATGAAGGAACGCACCTTTTCACGCGCCTCCTCCAGAAGCCGGGTGGATTCCTGAGAAAGGAAATGTATGCCGCGGTGAACGTTTGAATTGTACTCCCTGTAACATTTTTCAATACAGTCAAGCACTTGAACAGGTTTCTGTGTAGTGGCCGCATTGTCAAGATAGACAAGAGGACGGTTCCAGACCTGTCTTTCAAGAATTGGAAAATCTTTCCTTATCAGATTAGCGTCAAACATCGTTCCTTATAATAATAGGTCACTTGCAGACATTGCATCCCTCGCAACGGGACTGTCCATGTCTGAGTCTCAATTCCACAAGTCCGGTAAGGCGTGAGCGCAAGGAATCAAGCGGAATGCGGTCAAGCACTTCACCTGCGAAAGCCAGCATAAGAAGCATCCGGGCCTCCTTCATTGGAATTCCGCGCTGTTGCATATAGAAAAGGGCCTTTTCATCAAGCTGTCCGACCGTTGCACCATGACTGCATTTTACATCATCGGCATAGATCTCAAGCTGGGGCTGGGTGAACATCCGGGACTCACGCGTGAGACAGATGTTCCTGTTCGTCTGGGCGGATACCGTTCGCTGCGAGCCTTCCCTGACAAGCACCTTACCGGCAAAACTGCCTGTCGAGCGGTCGTCCAGAATGTATTTGAAAAGTTCGCTGCTGGTGCAGTCCGTGCTGGCATGATCAACGAAACTGTAGTTGTCGACGTGCTGGTTTCCATCGGAAATGGCAATGCCGTCAAGTTCCAGACTGGCTCCCGGGCCCTTGAATACAGAATGGAAACTGTTACGTGTCCTGCCGTTGTGCAAGGTAAGGACCGATGCATGCACACTCGAGTCACGTCCCTGCGAAACAAAGAAATCGCAGACTCTCGAGTTGGTCTGTGAGGTCTCTTCCAGATCATACAGCTCAAGACGGGCATTGTCACCGACCACGCATTCCACCACCATAGCCGAGAGACACTCCCTGGCGGCCGACGAATGGTCGCACAGCAGCAGTCTGAGCTCTGCCCCCTGCTCAAGCACGACCAGTATTCTGCGGCAGGACAACATTGAAACTGCACCGCTCATAAGACTTACAAGCTGGACAGGCTTGTCAATCCTGACATTGCGCGGCACATGAACCATGAATCCGTCCTGCATGAACATTGTGTTCAGGGCCGATATTCCCGGTTTCTCCATAACCGCAACTGATCCAAGGTATTTCCCGACCAGATGGGGATTGCTGCTCGAAATCTCCAGGAGACTCCCTATCGTCACACCTTCGGGCAAAGTCGGCTGTCCATCTTTCTTCATATAGGAATCGCATGCCAGGAAGTGCATCTGAGTTGACAGATTCGGCACATTGCATCGGAAAGCCTCACCGGGATTGACCGGCAGCTTTACACGTCCCAGGTTCATTCCCCAATCCGGAGCGAACCACCGGGAAATGTCCGTATGCAGATACTCCTCACAGCGGGCATCAGGAAATCCGTACTTTTCAAAGCATGCCAAGGCCCTGTCGCGCAAGGCGTTCATGACCGGGCTGGCTCCGGAATCGATCAGCGCCCTGTTTTCCCGGAAAATTTCAGAATAACTGCTTTGTGACATGCCCCAGTCTTTACCTGTTCGATTCTTCAAATTCCTTAATGAGCCAGTCATAACCGCGTTCCTCAAGTTCCAGAGCCAGTTCCGGACCGGCAGTCCTGATAATGCGGCCGGCGTAGAGGACATGCACCACATCGGGCTTGATGTAATCCAGCAGGCGCTGATAATGGGTTATGACCAGTGCGCTGGTTTCCGGGGTCTTGAGACTGTTCACACCTTCGGCCACAATGCGCAGTGCGTCAATGTCCAGACCGGAATCAGTCTCGTCAAGTATGCTCAGTGACGGTTCAAGAACGGCCATCTGGAAAATCTCGTTGCGTTTCTTCTCGCCTCCGCTGAAACCCTCGTTCACGCTGCGGTTCATGAACTTGGCATCAAGCTTGACCAGATCACGCTTCTGCTTCATCAACTTCAGGAAATCGGTGGGTGACATGGGGTCCAGTCCCAGATAACGGCGCTTTTCATTAAGAGCGGTACGCATGAAATTGGTCATGCTCACTCCAGGAATCTCAACCGGATACTGGAATGACATGAACAGGCCCTCGTGACTGCGGTTCTCAGTCGGCATTGCCAGCAGGTCCTTGCCCTTGAACGTGGCCTTGCCCTGAGTGACAGTGTATGCGGGATGTCCTGACAGCACATTGCTGAGCGTACTCTTGCCCGAACCGTTCGGACCCATGATGGCATGGACGGTACCGGCCTCAATTGACAGATTTATCCCCTTGAGTATTTCCTTACCCGCAATTTCAGCATGCAGGTTTTCGATTTTCAGCATTTCCATAATCAACCTACCGTGTTTTCAAGCGATACGGAAAGCAGGCGCTGGGCCTCGACCGCAAACTCCATCGGCAGCCGGTTCAGCACATCCTTCGCGTATCCGTTTACTATAAGTCCGATGGCCTGTTCCATGGGTATTCCCCGCTGATTGCAGTAGAACAGCTGGTCCTCGGATATCTTCGAAGTGGTGGCCTCATGTTCCACCACAGCAGTCTCATTCTTCACATCCATGTACGGGAAAGTGTGGGCTCCACACTGGCTTCCAAGCAGAAGCGAATCGCACTGGCTGTAATTGCGTGCGCCGGTTGCCTCCTTGCCGACCTTGATAAGGCCACGGTATGAGTTCTGGCTGTGTCCGGCACTGATGCCCTTGCTGATTACCGTGCTCTTGGTGTTCTTTCCCAGATGTATCATCTTGGTGCCGGTATCGGCCTGCTGCCAGTTGTTTGTCAGAGCCACCGAATAGAACTCTCCCTGAGAGCCGTCGCCCTGAAGCACGCAGCTGGGATATTTCCAGGTGATGGCCGATCCTGTCTCGACCTGGGTCCATGACAGGCGGCTGTCCACACCGCGCAGCAACCCGCGCTTGGTCACGAAATTATATACACCGCCTCGTCCGTTCTCATCGCCCGGATACCAGTTCTGTACCGTGGAATACTTGACCTGTGCACGGTCCAGCACCACAATCTCGACAATTGCCGCATGCAACTGGTTCTCGTCCCGCATGGGAGCCGTGCAACCCTCAAGATACGACACATAGCTGTCATCATCGGCCACGATAAGCGTGCGTTCGAACTGTCCGGTACCCTGTGCGTTTATGCGGAAATATGTAGACAGCTCCATAGGGCATCTGACACCTTTGGGTATATACACGAACGAACCGTCACTGAATACGGCACTGTTCAGAGCGGCAAAGAAATTGTCGCGGTAGTTCACCACCGAGCCCAGATACTCGCGCACCAGATCCGGATGGTTCTTCACTGCCTCTCCAATCGAGCAGAAAATGATGCCCTTTTCAGCAAGAGTCTGCTTGAATGTGGTCTTGACCGACACCGAGTCCATGACGGCATCTACGGCGACACCCCCGCTCAACGCAAGACGTTCTTCAAGCGGAATGCCCAGCTTGTCAAACGTCTTCATGACCTGCGGGTCAATCTCCTCGACTGACTTAGGTCCCTGCTTCTTTACCGTGGGGTCGGCGTAATATGATATGTTCTGATAATCGATGGGTGGAATGTCCAGATGGGCCCAATGAGGCATCGGCATGCCCATCCAGTACCTGAATGCCTTGAGACGGAATTCCAGAAGCCACTCTGGTTCTCCCTTGCGGGCCGAAATAAGACGGACGGTATCCTCATCAAGGCCACGGTCTATAATATCGGTATGGACATCGGTAGTGAAACCGTAGCGGTACTTTTCCTGGGACAGCTCCCTGACCAGAATATTGTCTGTTTCCTTAGTCTTGTCCTTCATTTCTATCGAATTTCGGGAGATCCATGTCCAGCACTTTTTTCCAGGTCCACTGAAGACAGGTTGCCGACACGTCACGCAGAGGTGCATACAGGACTGAGCCCTGCTTGTCCTTATCGGACTCCTCCTTGATGGGAATTGCAGCCGAAATGCCTGTCATATCCAGGAACTTGATTGTCATGCCCGCAAGCAGCAGCCATATGAGAAGACCGCTCACTGCGCCCAAAAGACGGTTTAATATTCCAAGTCCGGAATCCTTGACCACCTTTGAAAGAAGTCGGCCAAGTATTCCGCATACTATTGGAACGATTATGAGAATAATGGCAAATGCAACGACCTGAGCCACATGCGGCTGCATGGTCACCACTCCCGAAAGGAATTCTGCAAAGGGTTTGAACAGCATTGAGCCCAATACCACTCCAAGCAGCAGTCCGCCAAGGCTGAAAAGCTGGCGGAGGAAACCGCGTACAAGACCTGAAATCAGGCCAATGACCATTGTGCCGATAATAATCCAGTCTGTAATTGCCATGATTCTGAGTTAATTGGAATTCTTAAAGTGTCTGTTTGATTTCAATGGTCGTGAAGGTTTCCAGGATATCTCCTTCCTTCAGGTCATTGAAGCTGACCAGACTCATACCACACTCCATTCCTGCCGGAACTTCCTTGACATCGTCCTTGAAACGCTTCAGGGCGTTCATGTCGCCTGTATGGATGACAATGCCGTCACGGATTACACGGATCTTGTCGCCACGGGTAACCTTACCGTCACGGACACGACAACCTGCAACCATACCTACCTTCGAAATGTGGAATACCTCCATGACCTCAACGGTAGCGGTGACAGATTCCTTGATCTTAGGAGCCAGCAGGCCCTCCATGGCGGCCTTCACTTCGTCAATGGCATCATAGATAATTGAATAGATGCGGATATCGACATCGTTCTGTTCAGCCAGACGCTTTGCAGCACCTGAAGGACGCACATCGAAGCCGATGATAATGGCGTTCGATGCGGCAGCCAGACTGACATCGCTCTCTGAAATGGCACCTACTGCCTTATGGATGACATTCACCTTGACATTCGGAGTTGACAGCTTGATGAGCGAATCGCCCAGAGCTTCGACTGAACCGTCCACATCGGCCTTTACAATAAGGTTGAGTTCGTGGAAGTCGCCCATCTTGATACGGCGGCCAAGTTCGTCAAGAGTAAGGGTCTGTGCGGTACGTACGCCCTGTTCGCGCTGGAGCTGCTCACGCTTGCCTGTTATCTCACGGGCTTCGCGTTCACTCTCCACCACATGGAAGGTGACACCGGCCTGCGGTGCGCCGTTCAGACCCAGAATAAGTACCGGTTCTGCCGGAGCGGCCGATTTCAGTTTCTGGTTACGTTCATTGAACATGGCCTTGACCTTGCCCCATGAAGTTCCTGCAATCACAATGTCACCCATCTTGAGGGTACCGTTCGATACCAGCACAGTGGCAATGTATCCGCGGCCCTTGTCAAGTGAAGACTCGATGATGGTACCCGTGGCATTGCGGTTCGGGTTGGCCTTGAGGTCAAGCATTTCGGCCTCGAGAAGCACCTTCTCCATAAGTTCCGGAACACCTATACCCTTCTTGGCCGATATGTCCTGAGACTGGTACTTGCCGCCCCAGTCTTCAACCAGGAAGTTCATCTGTGCCAGTTCCTGCTTGATACGTTCAGGATCGGCAGCCGGCTTATCCACCTTATTGATGGCAAATACAATAGGAACGTTGGCTGCTGTGGCGTGTGCTATGGCTTCCTTGGTCTGTGGCATCACGTTGTCATCGGCAGCGACTATGATGATGGCGATATCAGTCACCTGGGCACCACGGGCACGCATGGCTGTGAATGCCTCATGACCCGGAGTATCAAGGAAGGTGATGTGACGTCCGTCATCCAGCTTCACATTGTAGGCACCTATGTGCTGGGTAATACCACCGGCCTCACCGGCAATGACGTTCGACTTGCGTATGTAGTCAAGCAGCGAAGTCTTTCCATGGTCGACATGGCCCATAACGGTAACGATAGGAGCACGGGGAACCAGATCCTCTTCGCGGTCCTCCTCCTCATTGATCTGCTGGGCTACCTCGGCACTGACGAAATCGGTGGTGAAGCCGTATTCATCGGCCACCAGATTGATGGTCTCGGCATCAAGACGCTGGTTGATGGATACCATGATACCCACGCTCATACATGTACCGATGACCTTGGTCACTGGAATGTTCATCATTGTGGCCAGCTCGTTGGCGGTCACGAATTCGGTCAGCTTCAGAACCTTGCTTTCGGCCATTTCCTGCTCGAAAGCTTCCTGGGCACGTTGCTGAACTGCCTCACGCTTGTCCTTGCGGTACTTCGACGACTTGGTCTTTCCCTTCTGGAACGATGAGAAAGTATCCTTGATCTGACGGTTTACATCGTCATTTGAGAAATCGTTCCTGTCATTCTTGTTGTAGCGGCGGTCCTTGCCGTTGCGGCCTCCGCCTTCACCACCCTTCTGGTTATTCTGACCGCCCTGCGGACGCTGACCGCCCTGCTGGGACTGGTTCTGGCCAAAACTGTCGGCCTTGCTCAAATCGACCTTTTCACCGCCAATTCTCACACGGTTCTTCTTGCGCGGACCATCCTGGCCCTGACCCTGACGTGAGCTGTCGGCCGGGCGTATCTCCTTGATAAGCGAATCCTTGTACTGCTGGCGCTGCTGCTGACGCTGCTGGTCCTTGGCTTCGCGTTCCTTCTTCTTCTCCTCCTTTGACTTCTTTTTCGGACGGGTTGACTGGTTGATGGCGGCCAGATCAATCTTTCCAACGGTCTTGATTTTGAGACCTCCGTCAGCAGGAGTATCAAGTTTGAACACTTCAGGCTCAGCTGGAGCAGCCGGTGCCGGTTTCGGTTCCTCAGGTTCGGGCTTAACCTCAACCTTGTCCTCGTGTTCGGACTTAACTTCAACCACAGGTTCGGGCTTCACCTCAACCTCAGGTTCGGGCTTGATTTCAACCACGGGTTCGGGCTTAACCTCAACCACAGGTTCGGGCTTGACTTCAACCACAGGTTCAGGCTTTGCCTCTACCACGGGTTCAGGCTTAACCTCTACCACAGGTTCAGGCTTTGATTCAACCTTTGATTCAGGCTCGGGTTCCGGCTTCACTACCGGTGCTGACTTTTCCTCAACGACTGCACTGTCAGCCGGTTTGGATTCAGGTTTGGCATCGGCCTTGACTGCATCAAGATCAATCTTGCCCACAGTCTTGAATCTGATTGGCGGTTCCTGCGGCTGTACCGGGATTTCCTGAACGACAGCCTTTTCGGGAGCTGGAGCAGGTGTCTCGACCACATCGGAATTCCGCTTGTTCTGACGGTCCTGAAGGAAGCGCGTGGCAGCTTCACGCAATGACTTGTCGCGGCTGAATTCTGCCACCAGAATATTGTACTGTTCGTCAGTCAGCTTCTGGTTCAGATCATCGACAATGTCATTGAAACCTTTCTTGTGCATGAATTCGACCAAAGTAGCCGAACCCACGTTCAGTTCTCTTGTAACTTTGCTTATTCTTATCGCCATCTATAAAAATATCTGTAAGTTATTGTTTCACTTCTTAATGAATTTCCGGAACTCCTCCTCATCACTGAATTCCTGAGCCAGAATATCAAGGATTTCATCAACCTGCTCTTCTTCCAGGTCAACAGTTCCGGTAAGTATGCTGCGGTCGGCACGGAGCACTGCCTTGGCTGTTTCAAAGCCGGCATCATGAAGTGCATCAACCACCCAGTCTTCAAGGTCACCACGGAAATCATCCAGATAGACATCCTCTTCAGTGGCATCCTGTGACAGCTCACGGTATACATCAATGGTATATTCTGACAACATGCTGGCCAGTTTGATGTTGAGGCCGCTCTTTCCGATAGCCAGTGAAACCTGATCCTGCTTCAGATAAACCTCAGCACGGCGGTTCTCAGTGTCGAGCTTCAGTTCCGAAACCTTTGCGGGACTCAAAGCCCTGCGTATGAACAGGTCAATGTTCGATGTATAGTTGATGACATCAATGTTCTCGTTTCTGAGTTCGCGTACGATTCCGTGGATACGTGAACCCTTGACACCTACGCAAGCGCCTACAGGATCAATTCGGTCGTCATAGGATTCAACGGCAATCTTTGCACGTTCGCCAGGGATACGTGCAATCTTCTTGATGGTAATGAGACCGTCGGCAATCTCAGGAACCTCCTGCTCGAACAGACGCTGCAGGAACACCGGTGATGTACGGCTAAGAATGATCTTGGGGTTGTTCACATTGTCAACGTGGTCAACCACGGCACGGACACTTTCGCCCTTGCGGAAGAAATCGCTTGGAATCTGCTCGGTCTTGGGGAGTAGCAGTTCGTTGCCTTCTTCGTCAAGCAGAAGAATCTCCTTCTTCCATATCTGATAGACCTCGGCCTGAATCACAGTACCGACCTTATCAAGATACTTGTTGTACAGACTGTCCTTCTCGAGTTCAAGGATCTTCGATGCCAGGGTCTGACGCAGGTTCAGAATGGCGCGACGGCCGAACTTTGCAAACTCGACCTGCTCGGACACTTCCTCGCCGACCTCGAAATCCTCGTCAATGAGACGGGCCTCAGAGAGTGAAATCTGGGTGTTGGAATCTTCAAGCTCACTGTCTTCAACGACAATTCTTGAACGCTGGATTTCACAGTCTCCCTTATCAGGATTCACAATCACCGAATAGTTCTCATCGGTGCCGAACATCTTTGAGATAACGCTGCGGAAGCTCTCTTCCAATACACTGACCAGAGTCATACGGTCAATGTTCTTCAGTTCCTTGAATTCCTGAAAGGTTCCAATAAGAGAAATAGTCTCTTCTTTCTTTGTAGCCATTTTACTTTAAGCTTATTACGTTTTTTACATATTTTACCTGCGAATGGGCGAACTCCAGCTCTACATCGGCCATGTGAGCCCGCTTGGCTCCCGGCAGAAGCTGCTTCTGGCGCGTCTGAACGGTAAAGCCCTGTTCATCGGCCTTGAGGAGTATGCCCTTTATCTTGCTGCCGGTCTTGGGCAGGACCTCGACCTCCTGTCCAATATGATTGACATATTGCTGCAGAACCTTGAAAGGCTGGCCTATACCTGCCGAGCCCACCTCCAGCTCATAGTCCTCAACGTCACGGTCCAGACGTTCCTCTACAAAACGGCTCAGTTCCACACAGTCATCAATCCAGACACCATCCCTGTTGTCTATTTCAATTACAATGACATTGTCCGATGAAACGGTGACATCGACCGGAAAATATGATTCCTTGGTCTGTATCCATTCATCTACGATAGCACTAACTTTTTGTTTGTCAATCATTTACAATATATTGAATAAAATCGGACTCCTGTTTGGTACGAAAAAAGAGGCCTCATGAGCCTCTCCACACATCTTTACATCGGGTGCAAAGATATTCCTTTATTAAACAATGTGCAAATTATTCGCGTTTTTTTCCCTTTCAACTGTAAAGATAGCGCCTTATTGACATTTTCGGAGTCTTTTCAAACGGCTTGTCAACGGCCTCGACCAGTGAAAGCTGGCAGAAACGGGACAGTTTCCTATTGGCCAGAGTACGTATGGATTCCAGAATTTCGGAAACGCTCCCATTATCACCGCGGTTCTTGCGGATTTCATCGTCATTGAGCAGCACCAGAGCCACCAGACGGTCATTACGCATTACCACAACCGATTCCGACACGTATTCCTGACTGTTCACAATGCATTCAATCTCCTCAGGATAGATGTTCTGACCGTTCGATGCCAGCAGCATGCTCTTGCTGCGACCGCGCAGGCTCACATTTCCATGGCGGTCAATCACTCCAAGATCACCGGTATTGAACCAGCCGTCGGGTGTGAAAGCGGCCTTTGTGGCAACCTCGTTCCTGTAATAGCCCGAAAACAGATTAATACCACGGGCCTGGATCTCTCCCGGAATGCGGGCAGGATCAGGCGAGTCCACCCTGAGCTCGACAAAATCCATTGCCTTTCCGCATGTGCGGAGTCTGAAACGGTTCCAGTCCTCGTATGCCAGAAGCGGACCGGCCTCGGTCATACCGTAGCCGACAGTGAAATGCAGTCCTATCCGACGCATGAACGACTCCACTTCAGGATTCAGGGCTGCACCTCCCATAATGTAGAATCTGACCTTTCCACCGAACGATTCGTCTATGGCTTTACGCATTTTTCCAAACACTATACGACGAAGGAAGGGGATAGAAGACAAGACCTTTACAATAGGCTTCTTCATCTCAGGCAACAGTCTGTTACGGTAAATCTTCTCAAAAATCATGGGCACTGCGATGACCATGAAAGGTCTTACCTGCCCCATTGCCTTCATGAGCAGCGTAGGCGAAGGAGTTTTACCCAAATAATATACGGTAGAGCCTCCACACAGCGGATACAGCAGTTCAAACACCAGTCCGAACATGTGTGCCATAGGAAGAATGGAAAGAATTGTGTCATGGGGAGTGGATGGAATCCTGCGATGGGCAAAGTCAATGTTCGCCGAAAAGCATTCATATCTGAGCATCACGCCCTTGGGCTGTCCAGTTGAGCCCGATGTATAGTTGATTACCGCAAGTTCCCCGGCATTGTCCAGCGGGTATTCCACATCACTTGCCGAAAAACCCTGAGGGTATTTTTCTGCAAAACGCCCATCGACAAGAGCAATCAGTTCCGCATCGCCTTCCTGCAGATAAAGCGGTGAAAGGTCATTCACGCTGAATACACGCTTCAGTTCCGGCATGCCTCCTTCAGGCAGACGTTCATAGATGTCCCTGTCAGCAAAAAGCATGACACTTCCCGAATTCCCTATGATTCCGGCAATGCTGTCCGGATGGAAATCGGCCAGGATCGGGACCGCCACACATTCATATGTATTTATTGCAAGGAAAGCAAGCCCCCAGCCCATCTGGTTACGCGCACATATGGCAATCTTATCACCTTTTCCAATGCCCAGAAGTGAAAACAGCATATGCAGCTTTTCCATTCTGGCAGCCATAGTCCCATAAGTCATGCCTTCGCCCCCGTAATTGCAAAGGGCCAGACCGTTCCAGTTATTCCTGACACGGTCCTGAAGTCTGGAAAGATAATGTTCCATCTGTTCTCGGTTTTTTTGATTTCGCCGCAAAATTAGAGCCCCGCAAAGCACTGGGAAAGAAAATGACACTAACAATATGAAAAAAAGGTACCAATATGCCATATTGCGGGAAAATACCTATTTTTGTGGGACGAAAATCTGCATTAACAAGTTTTCATCCCATAGCCTTATGGTACGTAATTCAAGACTTTCCAACCAGGAATTCAGCATGAATGGCAAATACCGGCTCCAACTGGTATATATCATCATCATACCCATGTTCTTCCTGGCATTCTCTGTATTCTACAACCCGTTTGACATTCTGGAATACTATTCCGGCGCTTCGGACAAGGACAGTGCGTTCCATATCATAATGCTGACAAGCATCCTTGCAGGCGTGCTGGCAGTTTCACGGACCATGCTGCACTTTGTCCTGAAAGCGACTGACATAGGCTGGATAAACTATATAGGCTGGTGTCTGGCCGAGGTTCTGGGCATGTCATTCTTCATGGCCCTTTATACCGTTCTTGTCAAAGCCGATGGCCAGAACTACTTCCAGCACATGGCCCAATGCCTCAAGTTCAGTTATCTGGAACTCATTTTCATATACGTGCCAATGATGCTGGTAAGAGCCGTGAAGATCAAGAACGGTCTGCTGGAATTCAAGAAGCAGCAGGACGACAACAGTCTGGTCCGTTTCTACGACGAGCACCAGCGCCTCAAGCTGACCATAGCACCATCGTCACTGCTATACGTGAAATCCGAGTCCAATTACCTGCGGATCTGTTATCTGGAAGCTGAAAAGGTCAGGGAATTCGTTCTGAGAGCCTCAATGAAAAGTCTTGAAGTCCCGGCTTTCGCCCACTGTCTGGTCCGCTGCCAGCGCTCATACTTTGTCAACCCGGAACACGTAACGGTACTGAGAAAAGACCGGGACGGCTTCATGTATGCCGAAATGAACATCCCCAACGTCCCTGCCGTCCCTGTCAGCAAGCAGTACTTCGCCCTACTGTCCGAACTGCTGTAGTGTATGACGGGCTTATCACGGGCTTATCACGGGCTCAGTCGATAAAGTGGTGACATAAGTGACATAAGCCACCGACACACTCCATCGCATAGATAAGTATTTCCCCTGCTTTCTCAATGATAGGGATGGAATCGGGCCCAAAGCAGGGCTTTCTTCCCTATCGTCCATGAAGATATGCGCTATTCCGCCATACTACACATATGATAGGGATGGAATCGGGCCCAAAGCAGGGCTTTCTTCCCTATCGTCCATAGGAAAGTGTTGTAATCAGAGCGCTTGGTCCTTACGTATTCACAACCATACACTGATTTTCGGGTGAATAGGAATCTATTGCCCCCCATACTATTTCGGGTGAGCCGCAGTTTCATGTACTAATGGAATTTGTTGTTTTCCCGACCAAAAGAAAAAGGAGTTGCGGTTTCCCGTAACTCCTTGATTTTTGCGCTCCCTCTAGGACTTGAACCTAGGACCCCCTGATTAACAGTCAGATGCTCTAACCGACTGAGCTAAGGAAGCTTTCCACATCCGGCGGGGCTTGCGTCCCTCTCAAAT
Source organism: Bacteroidaceae bacterium (assembly GCA_045640065.1). Lineage (GTDB taxonomy): Bacteria > Bacteroidota > Bacteroidia > Bacteroidales > Bacteroidaceae > Colenecus. The sequence goes on along the minus strand of JAZUEH010000158.1, from coordinate 5,618 downwards.
GCGGTGCAAATGTACTGCCTTTTTTGGAAACTGCAACATCTTAACCCGAAAAAAATGGAGAAAAGCATAAAAATATCTACCTTCGCCCTTGTAAGGTTCTAACATCTCACAGAAATGAAAAAACATTTTGCTTCCATACTGCTGTCATCTCTTCTGGTCGGGAACCTGATGGCACAGGGTAATGACCACGAGTTTCAGGTATCGTCAAACCTGGAGATATTCGATGATATAGTACGCGAACTGGACATTTTCTATGTGGACACACTTGATTACAAGGAAGCCATAGAACGTGGAATAAGCGCAATGCTCCGTGGCATTGACCCATATACCGAATACTATCCGGAGGCCGATATGAAGAATCTCAAGACCATGACCACTGGCAAGTATGCCGGCATAGGCGCAATCATCAGACAGTACAAGGGCTATGACTACATTTATATAGATGAGCCATACGAGGGCATGCCGGCCCAGAAGGCCGGGCTCAAGGCCGGCGACATGATCCTGGCCATTGACGGAGAGAGCATGAAGGGACGCGAATCGCAGTATGTGAGCGATCATCTTCGCGGTGACCCGGGGACCAGCCTCACCGTTGCGGTAAGACATCACGGACAGAACGATTCCATAGAATACAGAATAGACCGCAGCATCATTGCCATGCCGGCAGTTCCCTATTATGGAATGATTGGCGGATACGGATACATCCTGCTTGAATCGTTTACCGAAAACTGTTCCCGCCAGGTTCTCGAGGCACTTGTAAGCCTGAAAGCACAGGGTGCGAAAGGCATCATACTGGATCTGCGCAGCAATGGTGGCGGACTGCTTCAGGAAGCGGTTGACATTGTTGGGCTGTTCGTTCCGCAGGGCACCCGCGTTGTGGATATCAAGGGAAGGAACAGCCGCACAGACAACAGCTATTCCACACAGCACAAGCCAGTCGACACCCAGATTCCGCTGGTAGTCCTGATTGACGGAGAATCGGCATCGGCTTCCGAGATTGTGGCCGGCAGCCTGCAGGACCTGGACCGTGCGGTGATTCTTGGGGCAAGGTCATACGGCAAGGGACTGGTCCAGAGCACAAGACCCCTGCCCTACAACGGCACCATCAAGCTTACTACGGCAAAGTACTACATTCCAAGCGGACGCTGCATTCAGGAAATTGACTACACCCATCGCAATGACAAGGGGCAGGCACAGCACATTCCGGACAGTCTGACAAGCGAATTCCACACTGCAGCCGGACGTCCCGTACGTGATGGCGGTGGCATACGACCCGATATCGAATGCATCCCCGACACCATTCCCGAACTGGTCTATGCCCTGTCGCAGGATATAGTCCTGTTCAACTACGCCAGCGATTATCACGCCGCACATCCGGAAATAGCTCCGGCAGACGAATTCACCATTGATGACAGCGAACTTGAAAGCTTCAAGCAGTACATTGCCGGACACGATTTCAAATTCACCAGCTCAAGCAGCCAGGCGCTGAAGTCACTGCGCAATCTGGCAAAGGCCGAAGGACTGGAAGGCAAGGCCCTGGCCGAGTTCCAGGCACTAGAATCCAAGCTCACCTACGACATGGATAATGACCTGGACTTATTCACTGAAGACCTGAAACGCATTCTGGCCATTGAGATTGTAGGCCGATACTACTACCAGAAAGGCATGGTTGTCCAGGGACTCAAGGGAGACAAATTCCTTGAAGAGGCTGTGGAACTGCTGTCCGATCAGAACCGGTGGCGCGGAATACTGAAGGGTGCGCCGGTTGATGGAAGGCAATGAACGCTATCGGCTTCAATGATGATTCTTGCCGATTTCACCGGCATTTCCACGGTAGTGACCACATCGGACTCACCATCGACCACCAGTATGGTTGACTGCTGGGCAAAACGGTCAACCTGAAAAGTCATGGCTGCACCGGGTGTTCCCTGGAACAGCAGGCTGTCGTTCATATATAAGGTGGTGGGACATCCTGTCAGGGACTGTCCCATTCTGATTTCATAGCGCTCGGAATACTGGCCATCCCTCCTGTCATAAATCTTGAACGCCAGGAAAATGAAAAGCACTACCACAAGAAGCACCAGGACTATCATGAGAATTGAACCTATCAGGAAGGCATTGTTTGCCTTTGTCGTTCTTTTTGCCATAGTATATTCAGTTTGGATTCACAAAGCTACCCGTTTTTCTTGTTCGTTTCAGCCAAAATTCCGAAAATTGCATGCAGAAACGTGATTATATCAACTCAAATTCAATAAAAAATGAAGAAAACAGCACTTATCGCTCTGGCAGCACTGTTGATTGCTCCAGTCAAGGGTATGGCCGAGGTCGACCCGAATTTCCACATCTACATCTGTATCGGTCAGTCAAACATGGAAGGCAACCCGCGTCCCGAGCAGATTGACAAGGAAGGTGTCCCCGAAAACTTTGTCACCATGAACGCAGTCGATTTCCCCGACAGCAAGATGGGTGAATGGCGCAAGGCCGTTCCACCGTTGGCACGTCCCAACACAGGTCTGACCCCTGCCGACTGGTTTGGCCGCACCATGGCCCAGAACATGCCCGAAGGCACCAGGATCGGTGTCGTAATGGTTGCCGTTGCAGGCTGTAAGATTGAACTGTTCGACAAGGAAAAGGCTCAGGAATACATCTCGACATCGGCCGACTGGCTCAAGAACATTGCCAATGCATACGGTGGCGATCCTTACGCACGTCTCATTGAACTGTGCAAGAAGGCCCAGCAGGACGGTGTAATCAAGGGTATCCTGCTCCATCAGGGTGAATCGAACAGCGGCGAAGAGGAATGGCCTAACAAGGTCAAGAAAGTCTATGAGGACATTCTTGCCGACCTTGGTCTGGAAGCTGCAAACGTTCCTCTCATTTCAGGCGAAGTCGTTCCAGCTGACCAGCGCGGCGTATGCGCAGGTCACAATGAAGTCATGGCAAAGCTGCCAAGCGTAATCCCGACTTCAATGGTCGTTCCCGCCTACGGTTGCGCAGCCGGCTTTGACCATCTGCATTTCAATGCCAAAGGTCTGCGTGAATTCGGCCGCCGCTATGCCGGACGCATGCTGGGTTACCTTGGCTATTGATCATTCCCACAAAAAATAAATTCCGGGATCCTGCCGCAGCGGGGTCCCGGAATCTTTTCTGTCTTGACGCAAATGGATTCTGTCAGGAATACTTCTCCCCGAACCGAACCTTGGTGTCATTCAGGTATTTCTTGAAATCTGTCTCCTTGTCACGAGGACAGATGACCAGCACATCATCGGTCTCGACCACCAGGAAATCAGTCAGTCCGTCAACCACCACCAGTTTCTTCTCGTTGTTGCACAGCACCATGTTGCCGTTGCAGTTGTATGTCTGGCTTATGTATGCACCTATCACGTTTCCGTTATCATCCTTGCGGCAGTAGTCGTAGAGCAGATCCCAACTTTCTATGTCATTCCAACGGAAATTGCCGGTAGCCATATACACATTATCGGACTTCTCCAATACGGCATAGTCAATTGAAATGCGCGGGAATGCCTCATATACGGAATAAAGCAGACTGCGCCTGGAGTCACGGTTATGCATAATGTCGAATATGCCGTTGAACTGGGCGACAAGCTCAGGCAGGCAATGTCCCGCTATCTCTATGAAGGAGTTGACGTTCCACATCAGGATACCCGAATTCCAGAAGAATTCGCCGCTTTCAACGAATATTTTGGCGAATGACTCTTCGGGCTTTTCAGTGAATGCGCGTACCTTGTGCATGCCGTCAACCTGATAGTCATCGGCCTGGATGTAGCCGAAACGGGTTTCAGGTCTGGTGGGACGTATTCCCACAGTCAGCAGGCCGTCATGATGTGACACGAACTCCAGGCCGTCAAGAATGGTCTTCTCGTATGGTTCCTCGTCCATAATGACCAGATCCGATGGCACCACAACCACATTGGCGTTGGGATTGAGATCACGGATGTGATATGCCGCCAGCATGATACTTGGCGCTGTACCCTTCACTGCCGGCTCCCTGAGCACCTGAAGCGGGTCAAGGTCCGGCAACTGCTGGAGCACATCGTCATAGAAATCAAGATTCGTGGAAACTATGACATTCTCTTTGGGTACTATACGTGACATTCGGGCTACGGTTGTCTTCAAGAGAGTAGAACCGTCACCGTTGAAATCCAGGAACTGCTTTGGCATTCCCTTGCGGCTGAGTGGCCAAAGCCTTGTGCCAAGGCCTCCAGCCAGCACAACGCAGTAAAAATCAGAACCTAACATTGCTCAAGATGTTTTTACATTGTTTCCAATGCCCTCTAAATTAGTGGAAATATATGGACAATCAAAGAAAACAGGTGCTAAAAAATCCGAATGACATGGCAAATCTCGGGAATTTGTCCTATTTTTGCAGCCATCAAGCCCAGATGGCGGAATCGGTAGACGCGCTGGTCTCAAACACCAGTGGGGCAACCCGTGCCGGTTCGACCCCGGCTCTGGGTACTTAGATTGTCTTGTAAGTCGTTGATTTACAAGACATTTTCTTTTTCTGGAGTGTTAAAAAGGTGTTAATTCGGCTCAGTCGAAAAAAACATGGAGACATAAGTGACAGAAGACACCGACATACACCGTCACATAGATAAGTATTTTCCCTGCTTTCTCAATGATAGGGATGGAATCAGGCCCAAAGCACGGTTTTCTTCCCTATCATGCATGAAGATATGCGCTATTCCGCCATACAACCCATATGATAGGGATGGAATCGGGCCTGCAGCATGGCTTTCCTCCCTATCGTCCATAGGAAAGTGTTGCGATCAGAGCGTTTGGTCCTTACTGTATTCACAGCCATACACTGATTTTCGGCTGAATAGGAATCTATTGCCTCCATACTTTTTCGGGTGAGCCGTTAATTCTGAACATTTATCAGAAAACTGGTCAAAGAAACGAAAAGAGGGTAGATGAAAAGTAATAGACATTTAGTACGTCGCCTATTTTTTGTTTTCTTCAGTGAAGAATCCCACATCTGCATAATTGGTATCATAAACAGATCGGGAGCCTGCACAAGAAACGAACGCCATGACTGCCGCAACACCAATGAAAGAATTTTTGAGGAACAGTTTCATGATTCGTGTCATTTGAGTGCACAAGCACTATTGCGAATGACAGTGCAAAAGATATGCAAATCCACACAAAGTCAGTCTGCAGGCTGTCTTTTGATACAGACAGCCCGCAGACCGACAATATGGGAACGGTGACACAGAAGGCAATTCCGGCACAGGCCCACCTGCCAACTACCTGACCGTCACATATTACGCCATGATACGGCAATACCGCAAGTATGGCAGTGATGGCCAGCAACAATCCACTGATACTGCAGGTTTTTATATGTTTACGATTGCAGCATTCCATGCGTTATTACATAATTATAGTCACTAGTGGCCAAATAAAAATTTTATAGGCCTTTGTTAATAATTAATACACAATAAGTTAGCGGCGAATTCCGGTGAGAACGATTTGAATTGATTTCGTATCATTGCAGCCTGAAATTGATTCAGGCACACATGAATAGCGGAAAATACATATTCAGTCAACTCGTGGAGTTTCTGCCACAAAAAGAATTCTATAAGATGGTAAAGCGTTACGAT
>JAZUEH010000157.1:0-3519 GCA_045640065.1 Bacteroidaceae bacterium | reverse complement strand
AAGGAGTATCCGCAGGAGAAAGTCTATCTCCAGTTTGACAATACATCGTACTACACCGGTGAGACAATATGGTTCAAGGCGTTTGTGGTAAATGCGTCCACTCATGAAAAAGCCGGCAGCAAGGTCTTGTACGTGGACCTTTTGTCACCTGACGGCACCGTGCTCAAACAACAGAAACTGAAGATTGAAAACGGGCAGGCTGACGGTTCTTTTTCACTGTTGGACGGTTCCGTGTCACAAGCGCGTGCCAAACGTGGTATTATAAGTTATCCCAGCGGTTTCTATGAGATAAGGGCATATACCAGCTATATGCTTAACTTCAGTGAGGAAATAGTATTTTCACGCGTGTTTGCCGTATATGAGAAGCCCAAGGAGGAAGGCGGTTTCTATAATGAAACTCCCATCATAAAGCAGAAGAAGCCTGAATCATGGGAACTGCGCCCAAAGACTGAAAAACAGAGGAAAATCAACTGCACATTCTACCCGGAAGGAGGACATCTTGTTATGGGCAAGCCATGTCGTGTTGCCTTCAAGGTAACCGATGAAACCGGATTCGGGGTTGATGCAACTGGAATCATCAAGAACAATGGCCAGTCTTTCTCAACAGTCCATGACGGTATGGGATGTTTTACATTCATTCCTCAAGACTACCGTAATCAGGTTGAAATAACTGTAGGCAATAATTCCGGGACGTTCAATCTGCCAAGCCCTGAGAATATCGGGTTGGGGCTTTATGTGGATTCCAGTCGTGATGACAGCTTGTTGCTCAAGGTTGATTGTACCACCGGGTTGCCTGATTCCTGTCTGGGTATGACCTTGACATGCCGGGGCGAACTTCTGGAGTTCTGCACTTTTGACATAAGCAAACCGGTGGAGAAAACCATCAGTATGGCAGGCGCACCTGAAGGTGTTTGGCGAATCCATATATTTGACAGGTCTGGCACCATATACGCCAGCCGTTCCATATATCATCACAGCCGGGAGTTCAATGTTCCGATACTTGAGGCGGTACCTGACAGAAAGCATTACAAGCCGTTTGAAAAAGTGGCGCTTCGTTTCATTCTCAAGGATGGGAAAGGCAATCCTTTACAGAACAGTTTCTGTCTTTCAGTGCGTGATGCCAGGGGACAGGCAAATGTTTGTGCCGATGACTTGCGCACATCACTGCTGCTTTCTTCAGACCTGAAGGGGCTCATTGAAAATCCATCATGGTATTTTGAATCAGATTCTCCGGAACGCGACCAGGCTCTTGATCTTCTCATGCTTGTGCAGGGCTGGGAAAGATATGAATGGATGACTATGACCGGATTGAACGGTTTCAGCGGAACTCATCATATTGAAGAGTCACTCGTGATGAACGGTTGGGTACTGAATTCATCTGGAAAGAAAGCCATGGCGGACATCAGAATAAATGCCATATTGGCAATGCAGAGTAAGGACGAGCGGATTACCAGAAAATATTCCTGCATTACCGATACATCGGGTTATTTCAGCATAGATATAGAACCTGATTTCTATGGCAAGGCATCTTTTGGAATTCATGCCAAAGCACGCAATCGTATTATCGGACCTGATGCGCGCATCGTGTTTGAACGCTCCATGAAACCGGCTATTCGTCCATATATTCAGCAGGAACTGGAATTCAGGAACAGCCGGGACGTGTTACAATCAGAAATTATTGAGCAGCAGGAGACCGATGACGGACTTCCTGTTGTCATAAACGCCGATGATGGGATTCTTCTGTCAGACGTTGACATCATTGAAAAGCGCAAGTACATAGACTACTTTACATTTACAGCCTATGATGTCAGTACGGATGTTGAGGTTGACTTGGACAAGGGAGAATACACCACTGACATGATGGGATATCTTATTGACAAAGGTTATGCATTTTTCAACACATCGAATGACGGGATGCTGATCAACGGATTCAAGCCCTTCTTCTACATCCATGATGCCAACAGTTTCTATTATGCCGGTCCAAACGCAAATCCCGACACCAAGTATCTGAAAAGCATCCTGATTTACGATAATCTTGTATCTCTGTCTGATATACTTAAAGAATGCACACTAATGCCTGAATATATGAGAGACCTGTCAACATCTCCTTTCGTCAATTTGCACGCACTTGAGATTGACCGTGAACTTAACGAGCGATATCTGCTTATTGACATTCTGGTAAAGGAGCGCAAGGATCTTGGTAAAAAGGGTGACATTTACAACATAAACAAACGCATCACAACGATTGACGGCTACTCAATTCCATATGTTTTCTATTCACCTGAATACCCTGACGGTCCAATATTGGGTGATGTGGATTTCCGTCGGACGCTCTATTGGAATCCGAATATCATTACCGATGAAAATGGAAACGCCCAGGTTGAGTTATATAACAATTCCATTACTGAAGATTTTGAGATCTCGGCTGCAGGTATAACATCTTCCGGTGTGCCTTACGTTCTGGATGCAGGCTTTTAGATTGGTTTATATGTAGGAAAACACATACTGTTGACTTGACGAAACAGTTCCATTGTCTCGATGAAGAATGATTGGAAAGATTTGCCTATATTTGTCTGGCTACGGAGAGCTGCTGCAATCATCTCTCTGAGCTGGGTAAGTGGTCTGATATTCATTTCGTAACTTATAGCGTGGTAACTACTAAATTACTGAATATCAGCCATTTATCCAAATATTTCAGACACAAATATCATATATTTATAACACTTTTTTCGACCTTTATTCTACTGCTGCAAAGTTGTCTGTTGAAGTGACGAAAGCGGACTATTTGAAATGTAATTTGTTGATAACTATATATTTATAAACTTTTTAACGAGCTATTGTTATGAGGAAAATCACTTTTATATTGCTTGCCTGTCTTGCAGATGTGGCGATAGCCCAAAATGAGAACAAGGTCGTTGAAGGTATTATTCCTGGTACCATAATCAGCGGCATAGTATCAGATGCTTCAACTGGTGAACCCTTAGGCAATGCTTTAGTTGTCGAGACTGTTGAGAATGATACAGCTGCCTACTATTTTACCCATACTGACAGAGACGGACGTTTTTCATATCCGCTTTTCGGAACTGAGCACGTGTTGAAGGTGATTGCCAACCAACGTGAGTATAAGAGTGTAAAGATTCCTTTGAAAAATAAGACAACTTATGAGATTAAGTTGGAAAAAGATCCTGACGGTGATGGGGGTGATGGAGTTATGTATTCCATCGGACCATTCGATCTTCTTGACAATACGCCCGAAGGCAGGGAAAAACGTCGTTCAGGCTCTAATATCAGAATTGTAAAACCAGGTTCACTGATTGATAATGGTGAAGGCCTAATACCAGTTGGTGACTATAACAGATAACATTCTCTACTGAACAGGGGACAGGATGTCTTTCCCTGGATTTGGTTGACTCTCAAAAGTCAATCAAATGTCAAATCAATCTCAACAGCAGTCGCAATACCTGAGCAAGGTGTTGGCGATGTACAAATCAGGAATGAACACTCCTGAGATCTCAAGAA
>JAZUEH010000156.1:0-6314 GCA_045640065.1 Bacteroidaceae bacterium | reverse complement strand
ACCGTAGATGCTCCAGTCGGCACTGCCGTCATAGATGTTGATGCCGGACTGGGCTGTGCCGGTGCTCTTGTAGTAGTTGACCTTGGAGATCGTGTCAACAGGCGTTGACGACCAGACTTCCCAGTCTGCCTCGAAGTCCTGGGTAAAAATTTCTTTCGCGTCCTTGTCGGTACGGACAGGACCATCGGCCTCATCCTGCGCGAACAATGGCATACCTGCCATCATAGCCAATGCCAAAAGAGTAAAGGTTTTCTTCATACGCATAAAAATTCGTTTACAAATAAAAAAAAAGTTCAGTATCTCTTATAGTTTTTATTCACATTCTGCGGCTAATATATTATTTATTTCGCTTATTTTTTAATTGATTAAACATTTTTTTAATAAAAAATGGGATGCACATAAAATGCACCCCATCAGTACAGGACCAAAGGTCAGGCTTTATTTCACTTCCCAGATATCGTTTGTTTCAAGAAGTTCCTCAAAAGTATGATACTTCTTTGACTTTGACACCTCCTCAATCTGTGCAGTCACGGCATCGTCATAAGTAGGAGCGTCAACATCGCGGATAACGCCAAGAGCTACCGGGAATCCGTCACCGTCGCCCATAAGCGCCAGCTTGAGCTGAAGGGTGTTGTCCTGACAATGGGCGTCATGAACGAGAATGTCCTTTTCGGTAATGCCGTTCTCGCCGAGCTTCACCACCTTCAGTCCAAAACCGTCCTGCATGAGTCCGAATTCCAGATTCTCACCGAAGAGCAGCGGCTGACCGTGCTTTACATATATGGCATTCTTTGAACGACCCTCCTTATTATAAACGGCATCGTGAGTGCCATTGTTGAAAATGACACAGTTCTGCAGTATTTCGCAGACCGATGCACCCTTGTGATTGTAAGCGGCTTTCAGAATCTCGACAGTGCCCGGAGCATCGGTTGCAACCGCACGGGCAAAGAAATGTCCACGGGCACCGAAGCAGAGTTCAGCCGGACGGAAAGGATCCTCTACTGTGCCATAAGGACTGGACTTGCTGACAAATCCACGTGGTGATGTAGGTGAATACTGACCCTTTGTAAGACCATAGATGCGGTTGTTCAGAAGAATCATATTCAGATTGATATTCCTGCGGTTGGCATGGATGAAATGGTTACCGCCAATGGCCAGGCCGTCACCGTCACCGGAAATCTGCCATACGGCAAGATCGGGATTGGCAACCTTGCATCCGGTTGCTATGGCAGCCGCACGGCCGTGGATGGTATTCATTCCGTATGTGGCCATGTAATGCGGCAGACGGCTGGAACATCCGATACCTGAAATCACTGCGGTATTGTATGGAGCAACACCTATTTCGGCCATGGCCTTGTGCAGTGAAGCCAGGAAGAAATGGTCACCGCAACCCGGGCACCAGCGTGGCTGGCCCTTCTTGAAATCTTGTGCTGTATATTCGCTCATAGTCTTTACTTGTTAAGGATTTCATCAAAGGCGCTGACCAGTTCGCTTACAACGAACGGCTGGCCCTTAACCTGATTGAACTGATAAGGAACGAATCCGTCAACCTTCATTCTCAGGAATGCGGCAAGCTGACCCATGTTCTGCTCGGCCACTACCACCTTATTATATTTCTTAAGAACCTCCGATGTGTTGGCAGGTAGCGGATTGATGAACTTGAAGTGTGCCATGGCAACCTTCTTGCCGGCAGCACGAAGCTCGTCCATTGCAGCGCGCAGATGACCGTAAGTGCCTCCAAAGCCCACTATCAGCAGGTCGGCATCGGCCTCATCGCCAAGAACTTCCAGATCGGGAACCTTGATATTGTCAATCTTCTGCTTTCTGAGACGGGTCATCAGATCGTGGTTCTCAGGAGCAGTTGAGATTGCACCTGTCTGGCTGTCCTTTTCCAGACCGCCAAGAATGTGGCAGAATCCCTCACGGCCGGGAACAGCCCAATAGCGGGTGCCGTTCTCAGCACGCATGTACGGAGTCCAGGTACCCCTGAGTTCCTCAGGAACATACGGAGGATTGATTTCCGGATACTCATCAAGGTTCGGGAGCTTGAATGCGGCAGAACCGTTGGCAACGAATGCATCGGTCAGCAGAACAACCGGAGTCATGTGCTCAAGCGCCATCTTGCATGCCTCGTATGCGGCATCGAAGCAGTCAACCGGATGACGTGCTGCAATTACAGGCATGGGACTTTCGCCGTTACGGCCGAACAGGACCTGCAGGAGGTCCGTCTGCTCGGACTTGGTTGGAAGTCCTGTTGCAGGACCTCCACGCTGTACGTCAAGAACCACCAGAGGGAGTTCCATGATAACCGCCAGGTTCATGGCCTCGGACTTAAGGCAGATGCCGGGACCTGAGGTCGATGTCACGGCCAGTGCACCGGCGAATGAAGCTCCGACTGATGAAGCACATCCTGCTATCTCATCCTCACACTGTACTGTCGTGACTCCAAGTGACTTGTGCTTGGAAAGCTCATGAAGCACATCGGTTGCCGGAGTGATAGGATACGAACCAAGATACAGCTTAAGTCCTGCCTTCTGGGCAGCTGCCATGAAACCGTATGCTGTAGCCTTGTTTCCTGTAATGTCCATATAACGTCCCGGTTCCTTGACCTTGGACTCGATACGGTATACGTTGGCGGCACTGCTGTGCGTGTTGTGTCCATAATCGTATCCGGCCTGGATGACCTTGATGTTGGCCTCGGCCAGTTCAGGCTTCTTGGCGAACTTGTCACGCAGGAAATTGAATGCTATATCCAGATCGCGGCTGAACAGCCAGCACACCAGACCCAAGGCGAACATGTTACGGCACTTCAGAACCGACTTGGTGTCCATGCCGCTGTCTGCAAGAGCATCCTTGACCATCTGGGTCAGAGGGCATGCAATCACGCGGTCTGCATCAACCCCCATTTCTGCAAGAGGATCATCAGTCTTGAATGCGGCCTTTTCAAGGTCTGATTTCTGAAATGCGTCAGTGTCAATTATAATGGTGGCATCCTTCTTCGCATACTTGAGCTGGGTCTTCAGAGCTGCGGCATTCATTGCCACAAGAACGTCACAGAGATCGCCCGGGGTATATACCTTACCTGCGCCAATGTGAACCTGAAAACCTGAAACTCCTGTCAGAGAGCCCTGCGGGGCACGGATGTCAGCCGGATAATCCGGGAAAGTGCTGATGCTGTTTCCAACCGTAGCGGAAACCGTGGAGAAGATATTGCCTGCCAGCTGCATTCCGTCACCGGAATCACCTGAAAAGCGCACAACCACCTGATCCAATTCCTTAATCGTCATAGTGTATTGTAAGTTGAATGATACTCATTTGAAAATGTTACGCAAAAATACAAGTTTATTCCATCCGATATTCATTTTCAACACATTTTATACTGAAAATGTGAATAATTACTGATTATGCTGCATATATACATTAATTATACAGATAAGCATCATTTTCTGAAATATGGATACGGAATGTCAGCATGAATGACGAATATTTTATTTAAGTTTGTAACCAACTAATTACTAACTAAATACGCATATTATGAAAAAGACTGCCATTTCCATCATGTCAATTCTTATGCTTGCCGCCCTCCCAGTACAGGCCCAGCAGCAGAGAAACGCATCTGTTCCGTCATTTGCCGATGCAGTGGAGGATTTCAGGCCCAACCTGACAAACCAGCCCGGCAAGCTGTATCCCATGGTCAACTCTCAGGGTGCCGTCCGTGTGCAGCTGCGTGCTCCAGGTGCCACATCGGTCCAGTTGGATCTGGGTCGCCGCTATGAGATGACGAAGGATGAGAACGGCGTGTGGACCGGAACATCGGCCCCACAGGATGTAGGATTCCACTATTACCAGCTGATAGTTGACGGCACGGCCATGCCTGATCCCGGTACCGTGTCATTCTTCGGTGCAGGCCGATGGGGCAGCGGCATAGAGATTCCGTCAGAAGATATGGACTTCTGGCAGGTCAAGGATGTACCTCAGGGATCGATCGTAGAGAAATACTACTGGTCAAAGGCCACACAGAGCATGCGCCACTGCTATGTCTATCTGCCTAATGAGTATGACAGGAATCCCAGCAAGAAGTATCCGGTACTTTATCTGCAGCACGGAAATGCCGAGAACGAGTACGGATGGTCAGTCCAGGGACACACCGGTCAGATAATGGATAACCTCATTGCCCAGAAGAAGGCTGTTCCGTTCATAATCGTCATGGATTACGGTCAGGGCCAGAACATCCATCTGGTCGGCGAGTATGCGCCCGAGCCCCAACCACAGCAGCAGGGAGGTCGTGGTGCCAGCAATGATGCCTTCCAGGTCGTTCTCATGACCGACATCATCCCCATGATCGAGAAGGAGTTCCGTGTATATACCGATGCAGCACATCGCGGTATGGCTGGTCTTTCAATGGGTGGCGGCCAGACACGCCGCATCACTCTGGCCAACCCCACCAAGTTCGGTTACGTAGGCATGTTCAGCGGTGGCACCATCAGCCCGGAAGATGTACAGGGTGCCGAGGGATTCCAGAAGACAGCCAAGCTGGTGTTCATGAGTTCCGGCAGCAAGGAGAACCCAAGAGTAATGGAAGCTGCCGATGCTCTCAACAAGATGGGAGTGAAAGCAGTAGGCTACATATCAGAGGGCACGGCCCACGAGTGGCACACATGGCGCCGCAGCCTGTATGAGTTTGCCCAGCTGATCTTCAAATAAGAGGAGCGGAAGGAGAAGAACAGAAGAACAGGGGACGAAGAACAGGGGACGAAGAACAGGGGACAGGAACCGTTCCAAGGCTTTGGAACGGTTCCTGTCCCCTGTTCTTCACAGTTGGTTTACTTCTTCTTGAAGAGAGAAATGACAAACAGCAGAACCACTGCACCGAGAGTGGCAGTGATGATTCTGCCAACTATTCCATTCAAAGGCAGCAGGAAACCGCCAATGAATCCACCGGCTACACCAACAAGAAGGTTAATCCAGAAGCCGAAACCACCGCCCTTCATGATCTTGCCGGCCAGGAAACCTGCGGCCGCGCCAATAAGAATTGATACGATAAGATTTAATAACATAGTTGTGACTTATTAAATATGATGATTATAACGCAAATGTATACAAAAAAACGACTGGTTCATTATTTGTTAATGATATGTACTTCAATGATCTCCCTTTTTGGACTTCTTTCTGTCACGAGCCATGTCCATTAATGCAGATATCAGCGACCGTCTCTTCTCCTTTTTCAAATGGCTGGTCCGGACTTCAAGAACTCCGTTCCTGCCTCTGGTACCCCAGATGGTGGTTGCCTCAGCATCCTTAAGGACTGAAATATTCATGATGTCATCAGGCGAAATGCCAAGCAGAGCGGCAACCTTTTCAGTATTCTGACTGTCTCCCTGCCAATCGAAATCGTCCAGGAGGGTCGGGTCAATTTCCCAAATCATACCGTCAACAATCACAAGGGGATTGCCGTCATTGAACCGTACGGCCGTCACTTCGGGATCCAGAAAACCTATGTGTCCATGGAATCGGTTTTTCAAATCCAGCTTCTCAGCATCAGAAAGTTCGCCCTGTACCTGCAGGAACCCAATATCCATGTCATCCATCCAATCAGGTATGACCACTTTGCCGGTGAACCGCAGCCTCAGATTGTCAAAATGCGGAACGGCACGAAGTTCCTCGGGAACCTTGGTTACGCGCAGGTCAAGAGCCCCGGAATGGTTCTTGAGCTTGTCCGCCAGTTCGTAGCCATCAGCCTTCTGCACAGCCCAGCCAATCTGGAATGATATGCCGCAAGTGGCGGTATCGGACACGTAGCCGGCTATTCCGCCCGACAGTTTCAGATTGACCGATTCAATTATGTTACCTGTAACGGGATTCAACACAAGGTATAATGCCGGGACCGATGCCATCTGCTCGGGATAGCCGTCAAAAGTGTATTCAACCTTCCTTGGCATGCGGTTTCCATTCTTGTCATACGGCAGGAACTTGAGAAACCAGCCGTCAAGAAGAGTAGAGGGTGTCAGTCCGCAAGCGCCACCTCTTTCAAGCGATCCGGGGTGATTTATCATTACAATGTCCTGCCAGAACGCCTGGTCCGGTCTGCCATCGGCTGCAAGGACAAACTGTTCGAGTATTGGAATCAGGTCCGATGCCCAACTGCCCGCACCCAGCCCGACAAGACGATTCGTTCTGTCCAGCACACTCTGCCAGTCCTGTACCGTTCCTGTCAGTGTGACTGACGGGATTCCACAGCCCAAATACATTACAACGAACTCAAAATAGGCCTGGGTCGTACCCATGAGCACCACTTCCGATGCAATGCGCTCCAC
>JAZUEH010000155.1:0-1542 GCA_045640065.1 Bacteroidaceae bacterium | reverse complement strand
ACGACAAATGGAGTTTCTGACCTTCTGAGACGGCAGACGCTTGAAACCATAAGACGATACGGATTATATGACCGTAGCGGTCTGCCGCTGCTGTCAGACAGACTGCTGTCCCACATGACTTTCGGCAACATACCGGACTACGCCCTTCTGGCAACACTTGTGATGCGCAGTGCCGGAATCCCGGCAGTCATGGACGAGACTCCTGTAGGTCCACGTTTCACAGCCGCGACCCGTTGGTTCGTCATTCTTGATGACCGCGGAATGGAACAGCCCTCAGAATGGGATCTTTCCACACAGTCCGGCTGGGGGTTCTTCCCATACGAGCGCGGTCCCAAGGTATTCCGTCTGACCTACGCCATAGACAGACGCAGACAGGAATACCAGGACGAAGCCCGTTTCCACTATCCGTTCGAACTGTGCAGGAAAGATGTCACCGACCGATACTTTCTTACAAGTGACATCAGCGTCACCATTGATCGTGATACTCTCAGAATGCTCAAAGACAAGTACGTCTATATTGAATCCGGCATAACCGGTTCTTCCAGCCCCTGGCAGATTGTCGATTTCGGGACTATCAGCAACGGCAAGGCCAGATTCGAAAAAATGGGACGCGAAGTCCTGTACCGCGTGCTCGGATATGACGGAAACAGCCTTATACCAATATGCCGTCCTTTCATACTTGAAAAGGACGGCAATATGGTTTTTGTTAGTGAGGACTCGATAATGAGCCCTTCACTTGAAATCTTCAGGAATCAGGCAATCCGATAAGCGGAATCACTCGATTTCAAGAGTCACGATGCTGGCTGCCGGAATGGTCAGTGTAATGGCACCCGTCTTCTTGTCAATCTTGGCTCCGTCAAAATCGGCCAGACGGATCTTGTCAGGATTTTCAAATGTGTTATAGTCAGTGGCCTTGTCACTGGTCAGGATCTTGCCGCTGACCTTCTTGGCCTTCATTCCGTTCAGACTGACGGTAACCTCCTGCTCCTGGTCAAGCTTGACATTTGACATTGAAACGTGCAGTTTGCCTGCCTTGTCCTTAGATGCTGTGCTTGAGAACAGAGGCAGCGGACGTGTTGCGGTTTCGTCAGGATTGGCAGCATAACGTTCGTTGGGTGTAAGCTTGACGGCAACGTTCTCCAGAGAAGTCGGAATGAATGTGGCATCCTTGTGAGGCTTGTACATGTAGTAGAGCCAGTATGTAGGAGTAAGCACCATCTTGTCATCCTTGGTCAGGATCATAGACTGAAGCACGTTGGCAACCTGAGCGATGTTTGTCATCTGGATGCGGTCGCAATACTTGTGGAACACGTCAAGTGACAGGGAAGCCACCAGAGCATCACGCATGGTGTTCTGCTGATACAGCTGGGTGCCCGGCTCCGGCTCCCACCATGTTCCCCATTCGTCAACCAGCAGAGGAATGGTGTTTTCAGGATCGGCCTTGCTCATGATTGCCAGATGCTTCTGGATTACCGGCTCAATGCCAAGGCACTTGCCAAGACACCAGTAGTAGTCATCCTCATCAAAGCCAAGAGCCGGTTT
>JAZUEH010000154.1:0-2000 GCA_045640065.1 Bacteroidaceae bacterium | reverse complement strand
ACGTTCCTTTTCAACCTGCTGGGCAACAAGGATGTTGGCCATCTGGGTCGAACGCTCGCGCTCGGCACGGGCATTTTCAGCGTCACGCTCGGCAATGTA
The DNA here is from genome assembly GCA_045640065.1 of Bacteroidaceae bacterium. Classification (GTDB taxonomy): domain Bacteria; phylum Bacteroidota; class Bacteroidia; order Bacteroidales; family Bacteroidaceae; genus Colenecus. Next base: position 1,901 of record JAZUEH010000154.1, on the reverse strand, counting down.
GGCATCCTGAAGGGCCTTAGCCTGCTGGACCTTTTCAGCGGTTACAGCCAGACGGTTGGCCTCGGCCTCCTTCTCGCGGCGGAATGCATCGGAGTTTGCAATCTCGACCTTTGCGTTATTCTCACCCTGTACGGCTACGGCATTGGCCTGCGATGTACGGATACGGGTCTCCTTGACGGCCTCGGCCTTACCGATCTCACCGTTTCTGTCCTGCTCGGCCACACTGACCTTGGCTTCGTTGATGGCCTTTGCGGCAGCTTCCTTACCAAGAGCCTGGATATAACCTGACTCATCCTTGATATCGGTAACATTCACGTTGATGAGACGCAGACCGATCTTCTTGAGCTCGACCTCGACATTACCGGCAATCTTCTCCAGGAAGGTGTCACGGTCGCTGTTGATTTCCTCAATTGACATTGTGGCGATGACCAGACGGAGCTGTCCGAACAGGATATCGCGGGCAAGTTCCTGGATTTCCTCTGCGCTCAGGCCCAACAGGCGCTCGGCTGCATTGTTCATGCTGTCCGGCTCGGTCGATATACCTACCGTGAAGCGGCAGGGAACGTCAACGCGGATGTTCTGCTTTGACAGGGCATTGGTCAGGTTGGCATCGATTGAAATGGGAGTAAGGCTCAGATAAGAATAGTCCTGGATGACGGGCCATACGAACTTGCCGCCACCGTGAATGCACTTTGCGCTGCCGCCACCGGTCTTGCCATATACTACAAGGATCTTGTCCGAAGGACAACGGCGATAACGTCTGATGATCGTGGCAAACAGGATAAACAGAACGACCACGCAGATTACTACCAGAATTGGGAAATTACTACTGTCCATATTGTTTGATTTTTAGTTGGTTAATTCAATGTAAAGCATTTTCACTCAACGAGAAGCAGATCTTCGCCAAGGACTTCCCTGACCGTAACGTATCCGCCTGTCGGAATAGGTTCCCCCGCATCGGTGACAGCATCGATCTCATGTACAGAGCCTTTGACGCTGATCTGCACGATACCGCGTCCCTGTCTTGATGCCGGAATGCGAAGATACACATAAGCTCTGAGACCTACGGCCTCCTCCATTCTGAAACTGCCGTCATGGGAGAGTTTCATGATGGCACGATACATAAGCACGAATGCGCCCACCAGCGCCAGTCCGGTAATGATGGCCACGGCCTGAAGCGCCCATCCCTTCTGGATTTCGCCATAGAGCAGGACACCTGCCCAGCCGTATCCCAAAAGGAAATTCACAAGGTTGCGGAACGAGAACACACCGTTAAGGGCATCATCTCCAGAGGTATCGCCGGACATATCCATATCACCGGTACTGACATCGATGTCGGAATCAGCACCCAGTCCTATGAACGTGAGGATTGTCTGAATGAGAAAAATCAGTGTTGCGACTCCTGCTATTGCCCAGAACAGCTTCTGCAACGGTTCAAGTGATGAAAAGAATTCCATATCTGTTGTTTTTAATTGTTATTGTTCAACTCATGTCCGTTCAGTGTTTCAGTTGGCCGATAATGGCGTCACAGGTACGGATAACCCTTGTGCGCATGCGCAGTCCTATTGCACCTCCAATGGACAGTCCGGCCAGGACACAACCTGACAGGAACAATGCGACAGGTCTGTTATCGGCATGCCAGAAGATTTCAAGGAACAGCCATATCACCCACACGATGAGCAACGGCAGACCTACATTCAGCCAATTGGCGTACTCACTGCGAAAATACTTGATTTTCTTTACCAGAGGAAGCATATCCTTTTCAACCTTATAGGTCAGGAAGAGACTTCTGTGACGTCTGACCGTACAGTAGCACCCGTATGCCATGAACAGGGCAGTCGCACCGCAGAACCACCAGGTCGCTCCGAATATATAATGGTAAGCCGGTGAAAAGAACATTG
>JAZUEH010000153.1:0-2948 GCA_045640065.1 Bacteroidaceae bacterium | reverse complement strand
TTGCAGGTTGTTGCACATTACGACATTTAAGACGCGACGAAAATATGCCGAAAATATGATTAAAAAAAGCACATTTGTAAACAAAAAACAGCACTTATTACGGACAAGAATCAGTACAATCCTCCCTCAAAAACAAAATATTAAAGCGGTGTAAATCAATGACTTACACCGCTCATTTTTATTGATATCTATTTATTTCTATGTCAGACCTCCTCGAAGTCGGCGTCCTGAACGTTGTCGTTCTTGCCGCTGTCCTGAGGACCCTGCTGGGCGCCTCCGTTGAAACCGCCGCCAAAGCCTGCTCCTGCACCGGGACCTGCCTGAGCGCCACCCTGGGCACCACTTTGGGCATACATTTCGGCGCTGGCGGCCTGGAAGGCTGAGTTAAGATCGGCCATAGCCTTGTCTATTGCTGCAAGATCCTGAGCCTTGTGAGCATCCTTGAGGGCATTCAGAGCGTTCTCGATAGGAGCCTTCTTGTCGGCCGGAATCTTGTCACCCAGTTCGGTGAGCTGCTGCTCGGTCTGGAATATCATTGAGTCAGCCTGGTTCAGCTTGTCAATCTTCTCACGCTCCTTCTTGTCGGCTTCGGCGTTGGCCTCGGCCTCTGCCTTCATGCGGTCAATTTCCTCCTTACTCAGGCCGCTTGATGCCTCAATGCGTATGGCCTGCTCCTTACCGGTGGCCTTGTCCTTGGCGCTTACCTTAAGGATACCGTTGGCATCGATATCGAATGTAACTTCAATCTGAGGAACACCGCGGCGTGCCGGGGCAATGCCTTCAAGGTTGAACTGGCCGATTGACTTGTTCTGGCTGGCCATCGGACGCTCGCCCTGCAGTACGTGGATGGTGACTGCGGTCTGGTTGTCGGCTGCTGTCGAGAAGACTTCGGACTTCTTGCACGGGATTGTGGTGTTGGCATCGATAAGTTTGGTCATTACACCGCCAAGGGTCTCGATACCCATGGTCAGAGGAGTCACGTCAAGCAGGACAATGTCGCCTACTCCACCCTCGTTGTTCAGGATTGCGCCCTGGATTGATGCACCTACTGCTACAACCTCGTCAGGATTGACACCCTTTGAAGGAACCTTGCCGAAGAAGTCCTGAACCAGCTTCTGGATAGCCGGGATACGGCTTGAACCACCGACCAGGATAACCTCGTCAATATCGGAGTTGCTCAGACCGGCATCGCTCATGGCCTTGCGGCACGGCTCCAGACATGCCTGGATAAGACCGGCTGCCAGCTGCTCGAACTTGGCACGTGTCAGAGTCTTTACAAGGTGACGCGGAACACCTGCTACCGGCATGATGTACGGCAGATTGATTTCGGTCGATGTCGATGATGACAGCTCGATCTTGGCCTTCTCGGCAGCCTCCTTGAGGCGCTGCAGTGCCATAGGATCGGCGGTAAGGTCAGCACCCTCGTCATTCTTGAATTCCTGAACCAGCCAGTTGATGATTACCTGGTCAAAGTCATCACCTCCCAGATGGGTGTCACCGTTGGTTGCAAGAACCTCGAACACACCGCCACCGAAATCAAGAATTGAAATATCGAATGTACCGCCACCAAGGTCGAATACGGCAATCTTCATATCCTTGTTTGCCTTGTCGACACCGTATGCCAGAGCTGCTGCTGTAGGCTCGTTCACGATACGCTTCACATCGAGACCTGCAATCTGACCGGTCTCCTTGGTTGCCTGTCGCTGAGAGTCGCTGAAGTAAGCAGGAACTGTGATGACAGCCTCGGTGACCTCCTGGCCCAGATAATCCTCGGCGGTCTTCTTCATCTTCTGGAGAATCATTGCGCTGATTTCCTGAGCGGTATAGAGACGGCCGTCAATATCGACACGCGGCATGTTGTTGTCACCTCTGACCACCTTGTAAGGAACACGTGTGACTTCCTTCTGGACCTGATCCCAGTTCTCGCCCATGAACCTCTTGATAGAGAAGATGGTGCGCTGAGGATTCGTAATGGCCTGACGCTTTGCAGGATCACCCACCTTGCGTTCGCCACCGTCAACGAAACCTACAATTGAAGGAGTTGTGCGCTTGCCTTCGCTGTTGGCAATCACTACAGGTTCGTTACCTTCAAATACTGATACACATGAGTTGGTTGTACCAAGGTCAATACCGATAATCTTTCCCATTTTTTCTATTTGTTTTTTCGTTAATACTCTTTTTCCGAATCCGATGCCAATGACATCGGGATTACGCCACGGTAAAGACAAATGGCATGCCAATGCCCCAAGCGGGACCTGGCATGCCAGAAATCTCATACTGTCACTGACAGTGTCTGCCAAACTGTCACATTATCTTTTCCACATCCAGTACTCCCCTGCCTTAAGGGACTGCGGTTCCTGCATGAGTCCCCTTATCATGAACGTGCCGTCACTGGTGGCATGGAGCTTCACGAAGGTAATCTGCCCGTTCTTCCAGCTGGCATCAATCTCCCCGCCTCCGCGTACGCACAGTCCCCGGAACGAACCATCGGCCCAAGCTTCAGGGAGTGCCGGCAGCAGACTGATTTCACCGTCCTGACTCTGCAACAGCATTTCGGCAATGCCCGCACAGCCGCCAAAGTTTCCGTCAATCTGGAAAGGAGGATGCGCACAGAACAGGTTCGGATAGGTTCCCCCGCCTTCGCCGCTGTAGTCTATACCCTTTCCGCCAGCCGGACGGAGCAGGTCCCTGAGCAGTTTGTACGCATGTTCGCCGTCATGCAGCCGCGCCCAGAAATTGACTTTCCAGGCCATGGACCAGCCGGTACTTTCGTCACCACGTACTTCAAGCGTGCGTCTGGCCGCCTGCGCCAGTTCGGGAGTCCCATTGACCGAAATCTCATGAGCGGGATACAGGCCGTACAGATGCGACACATGGCGGTGATGGGCATCGATCTCGTCATACGGCTCGTTCCATTCCATAATGCGGCCGTCAGCGCCAATGCTCGT
>JAZUEH010000152.1:0-3975 GCA_045640065.1 Bacteroidaceae bacterium | reverse complement strand
ACAGCCAGAACAAGCAGAGCAGCGAATATAAGCACATATGGCTGACGGTTCATCACATCCTGATACCGGCTCATCAGCACCCAGATACCGGCCCAAAGCACATATGCCGCTATGGAAGGAATCCGGAACGGGCGTTCCTCGCCAAGAAGCGAAAGGCCCAGTGACAGCATCATGGCAGTGGCAGGATACCAGTACAGGAAGAACTGTACCTCCTGTCCGACAGCATCGGACGGAACATGATTCAGGACTATGCCCACAACTGTCAACACCACAGCAAACGCCACAGTCAGCGGGAAGCGCCCTACGCTTTCCCTTATCCCCGCCGCAAGTTTCGCGGCCTTTCCGGCTATTGTCATTTTTTCGAAGGTTTACAGAACAGACAAATGAAAACGAACCCTACAAGTGCCGTCACTGCGTATATGACCACTTGCCAGACTACAGGTACGGACGGCTGCATGTCCGACATGCCCGCCAGTCCGGCATCCATGAAAACAAAGGCCGATGCAATGCACATGGCAAGGGGCAGGAGCATAGACCACGGACAGACTCCAGCATCACGCAGGCGGCGTGAAGCCACTGCAAGAGACGGGCAAAGAACTGCCAGCAGGAAACAGGCAAACAGGATGAGCAGCACATTGAATGCCACTTCATAAAAAAGGCATGGCGGAGTCCTATTGCCAAAGACAGCAATCATGACCGCCAGAATGCATGCCATAAGCAGTGAAACACCCAGTACGGAAAAGCACCATTTCCAGAACTCCTTCAGTGAGGCCCTGCCGCCAAAACTGAAATACTTTTTCAAACAGGTTTTGATCTCGTTCATATGCACCAACTGTCCATTGTCCATTCCAGCGAATCACGCGGAATGGTTATTTCATAATACTCGCCTATTGAAGGAACCAAATCTTTCGGAAAGCCCAGTTCCATCATATGCTCATTGTACAGGCTGTCATTTTCCGGATAATAATAACGCCATCTGCCGTCCTTGTATCTCCATGGGGCAATACGGCAAAGCGAATCCAGCTTCATGTAAAAACCGCTGTCAGGCACTTCATTGAAGCGGAATGTCGTTCTGTTATGGTAATCGGGAAACTGCGGACCTATCCACTCATAACTTACGAATTCATATGGAGGGAACTCCACCCCCTCGGCAAATTCTTCCACATACTCCGCCCAATCCGGAGCATGTCTGCAGGTACGATAATCAATGATTTTGCCTATTATGATGAATAACAGGACAATGCCTGGAAATACACAGATCATGATCAGGCATCCCTTGCCACAACCTCTGTTCTCCTTCGGTGTTTCACTCATACCTTCAGCAGTTTTGATAGGGCAGTTATATGCGCGGTGAATGCGCATCGGCCCTGTTCGGTAATTGAATACGATGTGTTTGGCTTGCGACCTATGAACTGTTTGACCGATGTCACGTAACCGGCCGTCTCCAGGGCACGCAAGTGTGTAGTCAGGTTGCCGTCAGTCACGTCCAGCATCTGTCTCAAGCTGACGAAATCATAGCTGTCATTGGCGACCAACACCGACATGACACCCAGGCGGACACGGTTCTCGAACAGCTTGTCGTAGCCGTCCAGCAATATGGGATTCCCTTCAGCCACGGCCTTTGAATATCAGACAGACTCCGTAAACGACATGTACCGCACCGAATCCAAGAATCCAGAGTTCGAGCGCATACCGGCGCAGGAAACATGCCGTCAGTCCAATGAGAATCAGAATCATTCCCGGCCATTTCAGGCTTGATTCACTGCATCTTGACAGATTTGTCACTGCCAGCCCGTAGAAGCACAGCATTACAGCCGGAATCCACTCATACATGCCTGTCTTCGCAGAACACATTGCAATGCTCATCATCCCGCCAATGAAGACCGGCAGGAAAAGCGTGACGAACATTCTGCGGTTATTTGCATTGAAAGACAGCGCTATGCCATTCTTTACGGCACGTTTCAGTGAAAACACGAACGGCACCAGGACTCCCAACGCAAGAGTGACAGCGGCTACAATGCAGACAGGTGCAATCGGAAAGCCCGAATCGTAGGCATGAGCATCGGCAGAGCCAATCAGTCTTCTCACCAGCAGACCCCCAGCCAGCGCAACAAGTCCACACAACAGCGGTGACCAGCCGCAAAGGTACGAGCGGGTAGAACGGTTCATCAGATCACGGATCTCCTCCAGAGCCTGTCCTGGAGCCATTTTCCTATCTTCTTCCTTCATATTATAAGTACTTTGCGCCACAAAGTTATTTATTTATTCAAACATCAAGCCACAATTTGTCTTATTTTTGTGCCTGAAGAAAGAAAAAGATAATCACAATGGCAGAAATAAGATCAATCGGCGTGCTGACATCGGGCGGAGATGCCCCAGGTATGAATGCGGCTGTACGAGCTGTGACACGCTCGGCCATATACGCGGGATGGAAGGTTTATGGAATATACCGCGGCTATGACGGACTCATAAGCGGCGACATGAAGGAGTTCACAACCGAAAGCGTATCGGGTATAATCTTTGAAGGAGGAACCGTGTTACGCACGGCACGCAGCAAGGAGTTCATGACCCCGGAAGGACGCAGGAAGGCGTACGACAACTGCGTACGTTTCGGAATAGATGCCCTTATTGTAATAGGTGGCAACGGTTCGCTGGCAGGAGCACAGGATCTGGCACGGGAATACAGCATCCCGGTCATCGGATTACCGGGAACCATTGACAACGATCTGTACGGCACTGACAATACCATAGGATATGACACAGCGCTGAACACGATTGTGGAATGTGTTGACAAGATACATGACACGGCCAATTCACACAACCGCATTTTCTTCATTGAAGTAATGGGACGCGATGCCGGTTTCCTGGCCCAGAACAGTGCCATTGCAGCCGGAGCCGAGGCAGCCATCATTCCGGAGAGCAGCACCGACATTGACCAGCTGGCCGCATACATTGAACGCGGAATCCGCAAGTCAAAACGCAGTTCCATAGTCATAGTTTCCGAAAAGGACGGCGGTGCCATGCACTATGCCGAACGCATGCGCAAGGAATACCCCGAGTTCGATGTGCGCGTTTCCATTCTGGGTTATCTGCAGCGGGGCGGCCGTCCCAGTGCTCTGGACCGCATTCTGGCAAGCCGGATGGGTGTAGCCGCAATCGAAGCCCTAAAGGAGGGACAGACCAACGTGATGATTGGAATAGACAACAATCAGATGGTATATATCCCTATCGCAAGAGCAATCAAGAAGGACAAGCCAATAGACGAGGAACTGATAAACGTCCTCTCTATCCTTTCAATCTGAGCGGAAACGTCAGTACTTCTGCTTGCGGTAAGCCAGCGGGGAAAGCCCCGTGAGACGCTTGAAGAACTTGCCGAAATTCGACTGTGAGACGAAATTGAGTTCGTCACTTATCTGCTGCACTGACAGTTCCTGTCTGTCCAGCAGATTCTTTGATTCTGACAGCAGATACCAGTCTATCCAATAACTGGCAGATTTTCCGGTCACTGACTTCACCGTCATGTACAGGTAACGTTCGGTTATGCAAAGCCTGTCGGCATAGAAACCAAGACTGTGATGTTCCCTGAAATGCTCACGCATCAGTTTCATGAATTCGGCACACAGGCTGGCCGCCCTTGCCTTTCCGCTCTGATCCTGACGTTCGAAAAGCGTATTGAGAGAGCCGTAGAACAATGCCAGTATCAGGAACTTGAGTGAGTTGAGACGTTGCTCATTACCCACATTCTCGACAATCGAAACACAGGCATCGACAAACGTTCCCATTGACTTTGCACTGTTTTCTTCCAGTTGGACAATGGGGTTGACCATAAGTGTGGAGAATATCTCATTCATACGGAGCGCCATGGAATACAGTTCCTGCATGAATGTCTCGGAAATGACAATGACCTTGGACTGGGCCGGCTGGTCAGGATCCACATCGTATTGGACGACCTGATCCGGAAGGAGAATAACAAGG
>JAZUEH010000151.1:0-19652 GCA_045640065.1 Bacteroidaceae bacterium | reverse complement strand
AGGGGCAATATGAATGCTGTTCTACTGTTCATCCCAACCCGTACACCTGCAGGTAAAGAAATGCTAAGTGTTACTGGCTGGTCTTCTGACTTGTCCCTTCTTACGCGCCTTCCCAGGAGAATTCCCAGTGGCATGGTGGCGAAAGAAACGAATTTGGGACTTACAGCAGCAGGTACTGTTACGGATTCACACCGTATTCCAAATTATCCCTTGGGGTGCCAACCCCTCGAGGAACCAATAACCGGGTGCAAATGTAAAAAGATTTTTTAGAAGCTGTTTAAATTTGTTCGATTAAAATTTTATGAGAGATTTTCGAGATGAAAATTTGTTTGTTTGAAGGAGTGATGGGGTTCCATCATGACTGAAAAGAAACGTGTTTTCAGCCGAAAAGAATCATAAAAGGTAAATTGGAATAAATTTAAACAGCTTCTTAGTCTGGGCAATAGATTCTGACGGAGTTTATCAACCGGCATTGCGGTTGTAGCAAAAGTATGAAATGTTTCGACTGAATAGCCCAGGATATTTGTTAACTTTGCAATCGTGAAACGGGCTTTTTTCATAATTACCATACTCCTGCCGCTGTTGCTGAATTACAATACAGTCTCCAGCAGTGAAATACATAATGACGGTGAATGCGATCTGAAAATTTCAGACAGTCACAACAGTAATCGGAATTCTTCGATATTTTCCGCCTTATACCACTCGTATGCAAAAGCAGTCGGTTCTCTGCAGGAAGACGACACATATTCTTCGACAGTGCGGTCATACAAAACTGGGCGGCGCATTCAGCTGACGGCAAAATCGACCTGTCGTATCATCAAGGATGGAAGGGTTATTGACAGATTCAATTTCTATACCTATCAACATCATCTGCTGCAGTTCCTTTCCGGAAGGCATTCCATCCAGAGATACATCTTTATTATCTGCCAGCTTCTGATTTAGAACTCAGAGAAAACATTTTACATACAGCCCCTGATTTACATTCTTTGGCCATTTTGGAGCTGTCGTTTCCAGTAACTGGAGATAACTGCGCTATGCTTCGTGACATTTGACCGATGTCACCGAACTTGCAGGCGAAAGGGCCAAAGTTTTTATTATTGAACTACAATTCTGTATTATTCTGCAAATTATTCAAATGCAAACAGTACCCGCATGGACTTTGATTCCATTCATAATAATGCTGCTGCTCATCGCAGTGGCTCCGCTAATATCTGAGAACTATTGGGACAGCAATCGGCACAAGCTCTACTGCACGCTTGCCGTAGCAGTTCCAACTGCAATATATCTCATCTGCGCAGGCTTTTCAGATGAGTTGTGTCATCAGATTTTCGGTGACTACGTCCCATTCATCATATTGCTTCTGTCACTGTTCACAGTCACAGGTGGCATACGTATCAGTGGAGATGTCACAGCGACGCCGTTTGTCAATTCCATAATCCTGTTGTCCGGATACGTATTGGCTTCATTCATGGGAACAACCGGTGCAGCAATGCTGCTTATCAGACCGTTGCTGGAGATAAACAGACAGCGCAAGCACAAGACTCACACCGTGCTGTTCTTCATTGCAATGGTGGCAAATGCGGGAGGAATACTCTCTCCGCTCGGAGATCCTCCTCTTTTCCTGCTGTATCTGCGTGGCGCACCGTTCACATGGTTCATGAGGCTTGGACCGGAATGGCTTCTCGTCGGACTTCTGCTACTTGTCACATTCTTTGTGTATGACAGCATCATGTATCGGAAGGAACCGTTTGAAAACAAGCTGGATGACCTTATCGAGTATACTCCTGTCAGAATAATGTGCAAACGCAATTTCATTTTTCTTGGAATGATACTGCTGTCTGTAATATTTTTGAATGGTCATTATATTCCGGCCATGAATGATACCGACGCATTCTTTCTGACAAAATACCTGCGCGAGATAGCTATGGCGGCAGTGATTCTCCTGTCAATGTGGCTTACTCCGAAGCATCTGCGTCAGGAGAACAGATTCTCATGGAGACCGATGATTGAAGTCGGCGTACTGTTTGCCGGCATTTTCGTCACCATGACACCGGCATTGCTTTTCCTGAAGGCTCACGCCTCGAATCTGGGTCTGACAGAACCTTGGCAGTTCTATTACAGCACCGGACTGCTATCGTCATTCCTGGACAATTCACCCACGGCGGTTGCCTTCCATTCCGTTGCCTCCGGACTGTATCCGGAAATCCAGTCAGGATTCATCGCCGGGATACCCGAAACCATGCTGAAGGCCATTTCGCTGGGTGCGGTATTCTTTGGCTCGCTGACATACATCGGAAACGGCCCTAACTTCATGGTCAAGGCCATCGCAGAACAGAACGGTGTCAGGATGCCGGGGTTCTTCGGCTACATGCTGAAATTCTCTCTCATCATCCTGCTGCCAATCTTTGTAATTGTCCAGCTCATCTTCCTGTAAGTTAGGAATATGTAAGTTAGGAATATGTAAGTTGGGACAGTCCCTGTTTTTTTTAATGGGGACTGTCCCTGTTATATAAAAATTATTAACTTTGTCACATACAATAAAATAGATTCCTTAAAAAGCCCATCAGCAAATGAAGTTCGACAATCCGACCAAACGGGCCCAGATGGCTCACATTTCCAATCTCATCAGCATGGCGCGTCTCGACGGTAAGCTCACACAGAATGAGCACGATTATATCCTCCTGATAGCCAAGGAGTTCAGTCTCACGCAAGCCGAATTGGACCAATGCTATAGAGACAGCGACAATCTTGTCATTGAGATTCCAGAATCGAATGACGACAAGGAAGAATACATGAAAAACATGGTTTCCATGATGTTCTCCGATGGTCATATTGACCCGCAGAAAAGGAGGTTTGCCGAACATATCTGCGAAAAGTTCGGCTACAATGGCAAGGAAGCTGTCGACATCATCTATTCCGACCTTATGAAGGAGATAAAAGACAGCGAACCGGCTGACAATGGCAAAATGACCGAAGAAGAATTCCGCAAAGAGCTGGACCGCCGCATATTGAAATTCACGGAGTGTTTTGTGAAAAATGATATGTCAACGGCTTTTGAGCAGTTGTTCTACGCATCGTTGGCCGATAAAACGGCCCGCAGACTTTTTTTGCGTATTCCGCGAGCCGTATATCCCATGTTCATGCTATCCGACAATATGGTGGCCGATATGAAGAAGCTGTCTGAGGAAGGCTATGCCATAGCCAAGTATGCCCTTGGCCGTTATCATCAGCTGGTGCAACCCGAAAAGGACTCGCTGAAGAAAGCACGTGAATTATTTGAAGAAGCAGCCAAAAGTGGCATCAGTGAAGCCATTTTGGGCATAGCCCTTTTCTATCGCGACGGCAATCTGGGCGAAGTCGATCTCGACAAATACATGGAGCTCCGTGATGAAGCCATCGAAAAGGGAAGTGTCAAGGCAGTCTATTTGAAAGCGAAAGACATGATTTACGGCAACAACGGATATAAGGCTGACCCGCAGAATATCATCGACTTCGTCAATAGTCTCAAAAAAGAGCTGGTCGAGGATGAGGACAGCGAATTCGTCAATTTTGAGCCGGAGTATTACGACTTGTCAGGACGTGCTTACCAGGAATTGGGTGATACGGAAAAGGCCGAGGATGCATATATCAATGCCGTTAATCTTGGTTTTTTCGAGTCATTGTCCAATCTCATCAATATGACATGCTTTGACGAGGACAGAAATATTACCAATAAAAAAGCATACGACGAATATGTCAAGATTGGTATTGAGCATAACGATGCCTATTGCTTCACCCTGCGTGGCAATGTCAGTGAAGAGGAATATAACGCCCTCGGCCTATGGGGGAAAGCCAAAAAGACAACTGCCATCAAGGCTGACCTGGAAAAAGCCTACAAGTTGGGTGACAATATAGCGCCATTGCTTTTGGGAAACAACTATTATTATGGCAGTTTCGGCTTTGAGGAAAGCAATCAGGAGGCATGGAAGTGGTATAATCTTGGCGCCATCTATGGCAGTCCGAATTGCTACAGCATGATGGCTACCATGATTGCAGAAGGCAACTGTCCCAAGAAGGTAAGTGACAAGTTCGGTGCCTACTGTATGCTGTGCGCCTATCGTCTGGGTGATGAGTCCCAGCTGGAAGATGTCATCGAAGCCTACAGAGACGGTCTGCTTGACGATTTCAAGAACGAAATTGAGAAGTACTATATCCCTTTGTACAACGATATAGCACCGGCCTATGAGGATCCTGACAACGAGGACTGTCTAGACGACATAGCCAACATGGAAATTACAGATCGCTGGATATAAGTTTTTTACTACAACTATGGCACAATCCGTCAGACTGGTCTTTAACAAGGACAAAAAAGCTTATGTAGGATGCAGCAAATGGTGGGGTGCGCCGGATTTGCCGGCCGGTCATCCTTATCCGGTCGTGCCCTGTTCCCAGGACGGGGATGATTGGGATGAGCCGCTTACCTTTCTCTGTCAGATCCGATGTGAGGACATTGCCCCTCTGGATTCTGACAACCTGCTGCCCCACGAAGGCATGCTGTATTTCTTTGCTGCGATAGACTATTTTCTGGGTCTGGACTCTCCGATTGGAACTTGTCTGGGTGAATGGGACAGACCGGCCGTCAGAGTCCTGTATTCACCCTCCTGTGACGGGCTGGAGCCGTACGAAATGCATTACGACAATGGTGACGATGTGTTTTTTCCTGCCGAGGCACTAACGTTCGAGGCATCACCGGAAAGAGATGACAGCTTCAAACTTTTGGGAAAACCGTTTCTTGACGAAATAAACGAGCAATATGAAGATTGTGTACCACTTCTGCAGATTGATGAGAACGATGACTGGAATCTTCGCTTTTACGATTGCGGCATGCTCTGCATACTCATGTCACGCGAGGACCTCGCTGCCGGAAGGTGGAGTTCTGCGTTCGGCTATCTCCACTCGTTCTGACAATTCTGCTGCCAGTTTCAATGATACAGTAACTGATAATATGAATAAGGATATTAAAAAACTGGCTGGTCTGTTTTCGCAGATGGTTGAAAACAGCGACACCTTCGGAGGCAGCTGGAAGAATCTCAAGCTGGGGCCGGAAGCCTTCACATTCATGACTGGGAATATGCCGCTTCGAATCAAGGGAGAACTTACTCCTTATACGAGAATAGTGCTGCTCAACAATATGCTCGAATGCATGTCCGAAAGGGACTGTCCGCGTTTCGTGCTCAAGGTACGCCAGTATCAGGAATCCATGTTCCCTCTCATCAGCAGGGATGATATTGCCGAAGATATGGATATTGACAACTATGAAGGCAAACCTGAGGAATACAGGCACCATTTTACTGAAGATGATCTGAAGGAACTGAAGCAGAAGACTCTTGATTATCTGAATCCTGGAATGACGATGGAGGAATGGTGCGACAAGTACGACTGCCATCTGAAATTTGACGAGGTTGAGAGAAGCATCCGGTGGGAGGAGGAAATCTACGAGGTAGAGAAGACTGTCGCCCGCAAGATGCGCGGAGTACAGGTTCGCATGGGCTACTGTTTCGAGTACTGGAGTGTCAAGAGGACAGTTCTGGCGGAACACGGCATAGATTGGTGCTCACCGTCAACCATGAATCCTACAGTAATGTTTGACTGATTTGAATATGGCGGACAGGCAATCGAGCAGAGAAAACATCAGGACGAAGGCGAACGCATCAAACGGGACCGGTCGTCGGGGACAAGCGCACGAATGTACGTTCTGCGGGGCTTCTCTGGCTCCGGATCATACAGTCTGTGACGAATGCGGGATGCCTGTCGGTGGTATCGTATGTCCTGTTTGCGGCACGCTGAACCACCGCTCTTTCTGCTGCAAATGCAACGCTCCTCTGAACCGGGTAGCCGAGGCTGCAGTTGCGGAAGCCAGAAACGACCCCGCTTTCCAGCAGGTGAGCCGGCTCATTGAAGAGGCCGTGCAACTGAAGGAGAAGATTTCCGGAAAGTACGCTGAACCCAGCGAAGGTACTTTGGAATTTCTGAAGATGTTTTCGTACGATGTTGCTTTCACCGGGACGGCTGAGCCTGAATTGCAGGAGGAATATCTCCGGACAGTCAGGGACATTGATGCTCTGTTCACCCAAATGCTTCCACCCGCGGGAAGCACGCCGCAGCAGCAGTTCAACTATTACTCGGCCCGGAACATAGCAGTCACCACTGTTCTGCAGGAGGAAGTAAGAATAAAGTCTCCGGTTGGATGGATCTGCAACTACTGCGGCTGTCGGCACAGTCAGCCGAGCGAATGTGTGCAGCCTTTCCTGGGCGGGACTTGGGTATATGAGGATAAGGTGGTAACTGAACGCGTTGTAGTTAAAGAAATCAAAGCAGAAGAATAATGGCAGATACCATAGGTAATGATTCTGATTCTCTGGTGTTTCCCGAACTGACTTCGGATCAGCCACCCGCTTTCGTGCATGATTTGCAACTGAACCTGGACGGCGGACAGGAATCATCCACGGATTCCGATACGTTGCAGTACACGGCACAGGGTTCTGCAATCGACCCGAACGCGGTACAGTACACGGCACAGGGTTCCGCCATCGATCCGAACGCAGTACAGTACACGGCACAGGGCTCTGCCATCGACCCGAATGTATCCGGTCTGTTTTCCGACTCTACGCAGCAGTTCACGATTCCTGATGCTGGCGGTTCGGAAGGTGTACTCATCGTTCAGGGGGACGGGACAGCACTCAAGCGATACAGGCCTGGTATCAGATGCAATTCCAAAGTACTGGAAAGAGTAAAGGGAATGTCAGGGAAAGGCTATGTGGCAGACCTGCTGGATTATGGTACTGACAATGCTGACGGCATATCCTGCGACTTCGAACTCATGAAGTATTATCCGCTCGGACCTGCATCAGAATTCGATTTGCGGGGCAATGCCGAGGCTATCATACGCATTGTGGCAAAAACGGCTATCTGCCTTGAGGCATGTCATAGGAACGGTTTCATACACAAGGACATCAAACCTGCCAATATTCTCATTACCGACAAGAATATCTGGGACTGCGTCCTGTGCGATTTCGGATTTGCAGTTCTTCTGGAGAAAGACGGCAAGGTATCAACGATCCAGAACAGGACGCCCATTTACGCCGCCCCCGAGGTTTATGACCCGTCCAACATTGCAATCATCGAAGGGGTGACATACTGTACGCTGACCGCTGCATCAGACTTCTATTCACTTGGAATGACCGCACTGAGTCTGTGGAAGGGCGAGGAGGTACTCAATGCCAGAGAAGCGCAGCTGGCAATCGAAAAGAGAAACGATAAGGTTACTGTTGACAAGGATATCCCCGACCCGCTTAACAGAATTATCCGTGGTCTGCTGGTCATGGATCCCGCACACAGGTGGGGGTGCGATGAAATACGGCGTACCATTCTGAAGAAAGAGAATGTTCCTGTGTATACCGGCGGATTCGAGGTGATTTTCAACGGTCAGAAGAATCAGGTTGCACATTCGCCCGAAGAACTGGCAGGGTTCATGCTGATGGATCAGAAACTGGCCAGAGCCTATCTGTACAGCGGACAGATATCCAAATGGCTGGAGAAGCGGCCTGAGCTGAAGATAGAAATTGACCGTATAGTCGAGAAGGACTTTCCCAAGGATGAAGTGTCAGGAATGCTCTGTGCGCTTCATATTCTGAATCCGCTTTATGACATCAATGTCAGGACTCCGGACAACCCGAAATATGCCATGACGGGCGAGGCCATCGGAATGGTACTGAACGAGGCATACAACCTCTTCTACGGGAGATTCGGAGGAAGCATGAAAAGGGCGAACAAAGAATGGGATTCCGGCTGCAACGTACTGGTCAACGGTCTCGGTATTTTTTCACGTCTCATCAGCAGTTTCGAATCGTACTCTGAGAAAAGCTATCTTGTATGGTTCTTCAGGCACAAGGGTACGAGATTCAATGAGCAGCTGGACTGGATGAAATACTGTCTCGATTTTCACAGCCGGGACAACAAGAAGAAAGCCGGTCCGAAAGACAGTGAATATCTGGAGCAGACTGCCATGATGAAGACCATTGCAGGATTCGGACATACCCCCACTTACGACTATCCGGAAGAACGGGCCGGACTTCGCGGATTTCTGGCGGTCAGATATCATGAAGACCCGAAGGCCGATCTGTCCCCGAAGTACGCTTACGAAAAACTGCTCAACGACTATCTGACCGAATACCGTCAGCATTGTCCCGACTGCATTGAAGGCAGGCGCTTTGATTCAGCAAGAAGTATTGCAGAGGATACTGCAGACAGGGCGAAGCGGGGTGCCGGGCCTCTGGCTGTCAGGGCTGTTATCCAGCGTCTTGTATCGATAGTACTGGCAGGCATACCTGCTGCAGTCCTTCTTGTATGCGCCATAAATCTCGTGCTCGAATACCCGAAGGTTGATGTCAGCGGAATCCGTTTCGGCTGGGTGTTCGCTATCATTGGAATCGCACTTGGCCTTGTATCTTCATTTCTGATTGACGAAGACGGATGTGCCGTCCCTATCGTGGCAGGACTGATTTTCGGTGTAATACTGTATGTTCTCGTGAAACTCCTCGGTTCATACATCGCCTGGATATATGCCGCTGTGATACTGGCCCTGTCTGTCATTTTCCTGATAAAGGTGATGTTCAACGGACGCGCCGGACACATAGACAGGATGAAAGGCGACCCGGGTTTCATGGAATTGACACTGGAACCTCTCTACTATGCGTTCAATGACGAGAAATCATTCTCATCGTCACTGAGTGCGTATATCGATGACGATGCAGTTGAAGATTACAAGGATGCACTGAAGAGACGTCGCAGGACGATACTGATATTCATTGCCATATTCTGGGCACTTATGATCGGGCAGCATTATATCAACAGGATGACTGATATGCCTGACGAAACAGAAACAGAAATTGGGATAACTGAAAAGGAAGGGGAAATCACTAATGGGCAGTTGTAACAGATGCGGTGCGCAGAACCGTCCTTCGGCACGTTTCTGCAAGAAATGCGGAGCACCGATTGAAAAGTCGGTCGCACGTGAAGGATATTATGGTAAGGAGTGCATCGATGGTGAACTCCGGAAATTCCAGGAACGGCTGAAACTGGCCGTCCACCTGAAGGAATCCGGAACCGGAGCAAGAGTCGGGCTGGACAGTCTGATTCTCGGTCCTCAGGGAAGCGGCAAGAAATTCATTGCCGGAAAAATCATCAGTATGGCTGTCGCGGCAAAGATCATCAATCCGGCAAAGGTAGTCGAAGTGGATGCGGCCGACTATGAAAACTGGTCTGAAAATTTGGATGAAACACTGTCAGGAATATCCGACGGTGCACTGATTGTCACCAATGTGCATAAGATTCTCTGTGGTGTCAGTTCATCGGAGATAACCTCTCTTGACACCCTGTTCGTCCGAATGACCAGAGAGACAGCCAAACTGCCGATAATAATAATGACAGGACTGTACAACGACATGGAAAGTTACCTGTCGGTAAATGCAGGAGTCGCCACTCTGTTCGAGTTCAAGTTCCGTCTCTCCAATATTGACGAGGATGTCCTTGCTTCACTCACGGCCGCCATTCTGAAGGAAAGGTTCAGACTGGACATGACTCCAGATGCAGTCGCAAAACTGAAGGGACACTACGAGTGGATGGTACGTCTGGGAGACGGTACCTCCGGGAACGGACATCTCGCCATGAGCAAGGCCGAAGAACTTGCCACAAATATGTTCAACCGTGGCGGGACTGACATAATCACACCCGACGATGTCACTGGAAAAATATTCGTACCCCGTTCCGAAAAGGAAATTTGGGATGACCTCAGGAATATCATCGGCCTTGATACCGTCAAGAATGAAGTTCGGAGAATAATCGATGAAATTCATCTGGCACAGGAGGAACAGGGGCCGGAAGCCAAAGTCACCATCCGGGACCATTATGTATTCACCGGCAATCCAGGCACAGGAAAGACCACTGTCTCAAGGAAATTCGCTGAGATTCTGGCGGCAGTGGGAGCCCTCCCCAAAGGCCAGTTCATTGAAATGGACGCTTCCAAACTTATCGGTCAGTACATGGGTGATACCGAGAAAAACGTCCGTGATGCTGTTGACAGGGCTATGGGAGGCATCCTTTTCATCGACGAGGCATACGGACTGGCAAACGGGCAGTACGGCCAGGATGCCATCAACACCCTGGTACCTCTGCTTGAGAACCACAAGGGAGAGTTTGTCTGCATTGTAGCAGGTTACAAACGCGAGATGAACGATTTCATGAACAGTAATACCGGACTCGCGTCCCGCTTCAACAAACCGATTGACTTCCCGGACTACAAGCCTGAAGAGTTGGAGAAGATTTTCCTGCTCAATGCGGACAAGGCAGGATTTGCCCTGACTGATGATGCGAAGGAGAAGCTTCACATCCCCATGGAGCGTATGTACAACCGCCGCACGGAACAGTTCGGCAACGGCCGTGACGTGCGCAATTTCTTTGACCGGGCCGTAGAAAGACGTGGACAGCGCATCAAGTCCATGGATGCCGCGGCAAGGAAAAACGAAGGCAGACTGCTGACATACGAGGATATCGTTGGCGAGGATGAGACAAAGGAAATAAGTGTCAATGATATTCTTGCCCAACTGGATGATCTGGTAGGTCTGGACGGAGTGAAAAGATTTCTCAAACTGCAGGCTGCCAACATTGTTCAGGAACAAAGGAAGGCACAGAGGAAAGGAAGCCTGCCATTTGTTCCGAAAGACCACTACATGTTCCTGGGAAATCCGGGAACCGGCAAGACCACAGTTGCCCGAATGATGGGGAAAATACTCAAGAGTCTCGGCATTCTGGCCACTGACGAAGTGATTGAGGTGGGCCGGAAGCAGCTGGTAGGCAGATTTCAGGGCGATACAGCCCCCATGACAACAGATGCCGTGATGAGGGCGATGGGTGGCATACTCTTCATTGACGAAGCATACACTCTTGTCAACGGCGAGGGCGACACCTTCGGGCGCGAATGCGTTGATACACTTGTTCCTCTCCTTGAGAACAACAAAGGCAAGTTCGTGTGCATAGTCGCTGGATATACTGAGGCGATGAAGTCATTCCTGTCTGCAAACGACGGACTTCAGTCACGCTTTTCAAAGAAGATTTTCTTCGATGACTACACTCCCGAACAGCTGATGGAAATATTCCGCCGCATTGCCACAAAGAATGAATTCACGCTGGATGCTGAAGCAGACGCCCGCGCTCAGGAGGTTTTCAACGAGATGTACGCCACCCGGAATTCAAAATTCGGAAATGCGCGCGATGTGGGCAACCTCTTCGAGCAGGTACGTAACTGCCACAACTTGAGACTTCTGTATGCTGATGGCAGTGTTTCGGAGGAACAGGACTGCACCATTACGCTTCAGGATATAAACGAAGGATACGAAGAAATGAAAAGGATGCGACTATGATATGCCCGTATTGCAAGAAGATGATTGATGACGACAGTCTCTACTGCGACCAGTGCGGTAAGGAACTGAAGTTCTGTCCCCAATGCAACAAGCCGCACAGAGGTACTGAATGTCAGGTCTGCGGCGAGGAGCTGATTGGCGGCAAAGAGTATTTTTCCAGACTGAAGGGCTCGACCACAGGCGAAGCCGAAATCAAATACGGAGTCAAGTTCGAAGCCGCGATGCCAGTAGGGCCGGGATATCTGATTGGCGATGGTATGAAACTGGAACTCAAGTCCGGTCCTTTCGGAAGGACCAGCGGAATATATCCGGAGTTCTCATCCTGCATATATGTATCCGGCAGACATGGAGAATTTGCCCGTACGCCTCAGGGATGGACAGTGATGGATTATGGCAGCACGAACGGCACATACCTGAACGGGGTTCGTCTTAAACCGAACGCGCCATACCCTCTCAAGAATGGTGACGCGCTCTCTGTTTCACGTCTGAAATTCACCGTCCAACTATGAAACTGAAAATCCAGGCCAGCAGTGACAAGGGCTGTGTAAAACAACAGAACGAGGACATGCTCTCAATCAACGGGAATATGCTGAGGGATGCCGGCACCGACATCCTTCCTGTCAGCATTCCCGAAAAGGGTACTTATCATCTTCTGGTGGCGGATGGAATGGGAGGACACGAAAAGGGCGAAGTTGCCAGTCAGGAACTTTTGGAGCGCATCAGTTCCTTCATGTCAGCCGCAGCATTCAGCTGCGCGGAAGAATTTACCGTTGCCTTCCGCAATCATGTCACCAGGATCAGCGATGCCTTCAACGAGCGAGCACTTCTCGAGGGACAAAGTGCGGTAATGGGATGCACACTGTCCGGAGTGATATGGTACTCCGGCAGAATTCTACTTGTGAATTCCGGAGACAGCAGGACATACCGTTATAGGAACGGTCGTCTGACACAGTTCTCGACAGATGATACGGAGCGTGGAATCACTGGCAATGCCAATGACCGCAAACTGTTGCTGGCATGCATAGGCGGAGGAAGCAAAGGCTCTGTCACAGTCGATGACATAACTGAACGGCTGATGGAGGAAGACATGATACTCATCTGTTCGGACGGTCTGACTGACATGGTTGGTGAAGATGAGATGGAAGTGATACTGTCAGACGATTATGAGCCGGCGACAGGACTTGTCGAAAGGGCCCGAGACAATGGAGGTGAAGACAACATCTCCGCCATCGTGGCTCTGATTGGAGAAGGCGATTTCGCTTCGGGTATCAGCGATGAGGACTATATTGATGATGACGGACGCTTTGATGCCTGGGCATAATTCCGAAACACTTCATGCGAAATAATAACTTTACAAAAATCAGTTAAGAGAAAATGAGATTCCCGTTCAAAAGAAGATTGGACCAGCTCCTGGCAAAAGAAAGCGGACAGCAATTGGCATGGCTTTGCGCCATTACACTCTTCATAATAATTGTGGCGATTCTGATAGTCAAACTGTGCTTCGCCGAAGGTGATGTCTCGTGGGAGGATGTCATAGCGATTTTCCTTGACCCGGGATATTCTCTGGCTGCCGGTTCGCACTACTGGTTCCGTATAATTCTTGCCGTATTGAGCACTCTGGTGTTCTCTGCTCTGCTCATCAGCGTATTCACAAATATATTCGACAACATCAGCGATTCCGTCCAGAATGGAGGCAGGCGCTACCCTCTGAAAGGGCATGTGCTCGTCATCGGCCAGGGGGGCAGTGTCCCGGCTGTTGTTCAGGCTCTCCTTGACAAGGGGAAGACGGTTGTCGTACTCAGTGAGATCAATCCGGAATTCGGGAACGAAGTATATTACTACCATGGAAATCAGACCGACCAGGACGATATCATTTCTGCCCGTCCGGAAGAAGCCGGATGCATTTATCTGCTGGGGGACGCTTCCAATCCCAACCACGATGCGCTTAACCTGAAGACGTTGTCAATACTCAGAAAAGCCGTCCCTGCAAATGGCAGGAAAATCCCTTTTTTCCTTTCAATCACGAAGCAGGAGGTCAAGGAGGTGTTCCAGTACATGAAGAATGCATCGGAATCAGATGACTGCAGCTCAGGGCTTCAGGTGAACGTTATCGATGAACTGGAATACTATGCTGAACAGTTACTTACAGCTACTGATTTTCTTCCCGTCATCAGACAGGCGGATGACAAGGCTGCACATTTCGTCATCTTCGGTTCCGGCCAGATGGCTGTTTCGACTGCCGTTGAGCTGGCGCATATATGCCATTATCCTTCGTTCACAGCATTCGGACGCCGGACTGTCATCACCATGATTGATTCTGGCATTTCAGAGTGCCGCCAGTCCATGCTTGCCGCTCACCCAACCCTGTTCGGAATGTCCCGTCACGCTTTCGTTTCAAACCAGGGCATCAGGACAGAACATGTCCCTGCGCCTGATAATGATTTCCTTGATATAGAATGGGAATTTGTTGAAGCAGGACATAACGATTCCGTTCCGCGTGAAATAATTTGCTCCGCTGCAGCAGACGAATCGACAGAATTGCGCATAATAATATGCATCGAGGATTCCAGCCGGGCTGTCGAATGTGCACTGCGCCTTCCTGAAGCGTCCCGTGAAAATTCACGAACTGCCCTGTACCTGAATGATTCCGCCGACATCATCGGACTGGCCCTGTCAACCGGCATGTATGGCGATATCACCATCTTCGGTCTTGCGAACAGCGGAATCATCGACCCTCTGATGGAAAACAGGCTTAAACTGGGACAGAGAGTGAATTTCATCTACAACCGGGCGTACGTGAATCCTCCGGCCGACTCTCCCGAAGAGGCATGGTATCCGATTTGCGAGGCTGACAAGTGCTCCAGCATCTTCTGCGCCTGCGCTCTTCCGCTGCGCAAAAAATGCTTTGACATCGGTTCAGAAAAAATGCCCGTTTACGAAACCGAGCACAGAAGATGGGTGATGTCGTCCCTTCTGATGGGATACAGACCCGGTCCTGTCAAAGACAAGAAGAGGTTCATACATCCCGATATTGTTCCTTTCACGTCACTTCCCGATGAAGAAAAGGACAAGGACAAGATTCTGATTGATGCAATAGATTACATTTTGAATAATAATTAAAAATGGCAATATGAATTACAGATTTTCACCTTTTCTCAATTATGAGCGCGAACTTAAACAGAAGATCCATGATTCTCTTGAAGGCGATGTAATCGACCGGATTATCCAGGCGACAGGAACTGTCGGACAGGAAGACAGCCGTTTCCGTGCCAGCCTTGCCATAGACAGGCTGAAGGTGGAACCTGAAATAATGCCGCATCTTTATCAGGTATTTCACGACGTAATTTCAAAGCTCGGATTTGACAGACAGGTGGAGTTCTATATCACCCACTCGAAAGATGTCAACGCCTGCACATACGTCAATACAGCACCTGACAGCCCTATTATCATAGCCATCAATTCCGCTCTGATTGAACTGATGTCGGAAGATGAACTGCGTTTTGTGGTGGGCCACGAATTGGGCCACCAGATAAACAGGGACGGAGACCTGAAAAATCTGATTTCTTTTGTTTTTCCCGACTTGGAATCCATGTCACCCTTGCTTCTCCAGCTCAAGGTTATGGCTTGGAGCCAGCTCTGCGAACTGGTAGCGGACCGTTTCGGCTATCTTGCAACGGGCAACAGGGATGTCTGCATTTCTGCCTTTTTCAAACTGCAGTCAGGGCTTAACCTCAAGGGCATGAATATAGACATTGACGCGTTCGTTAAACACAACCATAAACTTCTCACCCATTTCTACGAAGGACAGTTCCTGTCACTGCAATATTACGACCACCCTGCCAACGCAATCAGAGTCGAAGCCATCAATGCATTCGCTACCGCTGCATCCCAGGCAGAACTTGACTCTATCATGAAGAAACTCGTGTTCATGGTCAGCAGGGTAACCACATCCGAGATTGACAGCCACATGCCCTATTTCATGGCAGCAGCCGGACTGATTATTGCAGGTGCCGATGGCGAAGTGTCCAAAGAGGAAAAGGAGAGCATTCTCCAAAGCATATCCCAGTTTACCCTGTTCCCGATGAACATGCTGAAAAGAGTGGAGGAAGGCGATGTCGTGAAGGTTTTCAACGAGAATCTGTCTGCCATTCTGCAAAAGAATCCGAATATCAAGTTCGAGCTGTTCAAATTCATAATGGATCAGGTTCTGTCTGACAACAAGCTGAAGGTAGAAGAAGTCAACCTTATGATCAGGATGGGAGTGGAGGCATTCGGCTTCGAACAGCAGGAGGTCATGAATGCCTTCGCACAGAGAATCAGAGAGGTGTTCCGTCCGTCATTCAGTTCAATCTGCTGATATCAGGAAATGAAAACGATAGGCATCTTCGTAAGCAGCACGTTCAAGGATATGGACGCCGAACGTGATATTGTGCTCAGCGTTCTGAAACCTGCCATTGAGAGTGCGCTCAAGTTCAAGCATGTTGATGCAGCTGTACGTATCGTGGACCTGCGCTGGGGCGTGAACACTCAGGACATCCCCGAAGATGAACGTGAGAGCAAGGTCCTGAATGACTGCCTTGACTATATCCGTACCTCCAGACCTTTCTTCATCGGTTTTGTAGGTGACCGGTATGGTTGGATTCCGCCGGAAAACCGTTGGAATGGCATCATCGATTCCATGACCGACGAAGAGCGGGCCATGATGTGCGGTGATCTGGACAATGTGCGGAGTGTTACGGAATTGGAAATGCTGTTCGGAGTCCTGAACGACAGGAAGACTCTTCCAAGCAGTTTCTTTTTCTTCAGGAAACCGGATGTATATGAACAGATGGATCCTCAATCCAAGGCGGTATTCTGCGACAGCGACCCGCGATATGTCGCCAAGTTGGAGAGCCTCCGGAAAAAGATTCGGGAAACCTACCAATCAAGCGGATACACCCGTAATGTCATCGACTATGACTGCCACTGGAACGGTTCATCGCTCGAAATAGATGAAAATGCAATCACAGCCATCGTCGATCCTCTGGTCCGGACCATCATGTCGGAAATCGACATCGATGCGGCCCGTTGCACCGAACTGGACGATATGATACGCGCAGACATTGCCTTCGCCGAAAACAGGAACTCCTACTATGTTCCCGACTTATCCTTCCTGAATGAGGTGATAACCCACCTGAGTTCCTCGACGGTACCTCTTGTCATCAAGGCCGCGGACGGAATGGGAAAGACTTCACTGATTGCCCACCTTTTCAATGGACTTCAGGGCAGTGAGTACTGGCTTCCGCTGGTGCACTTCTCATCGAAGGCGGGATATGACTCATACGCCGAAGTGATGCTGAAAAAGTTCCTGTGGATGCTTCCAGGACAGGGCTTTCCAAAACTGCCGCCGTCGGTTGAAGCCCACCCTGGCATGCTGATACAATATCTGTCGGCAGTTGCCGGACAACAGAAGAGAAGGGTCCTTCTACTGATAGACAATGTTCAGTATCTGCGTGATCTGCATCTTGTCCTTTCCAACCTGGCAGATACACGCAACTTCTCCGTTGTCCTTACTACCAATGTTGAAATCGCTTATTTTCGCGATGGAGAAAATGCACGGTATCTGGCATTGCCTGAGCAGGATGAGGATTCTACCGGGCAGATTGCCGCCAGATATACGGCACTGGCACGCAAAGGACTCCCTGCGAAAGTTCTCTCATCACTGACTGACAGGAAAAGAGATGACGGCAGATCGGCAAGCAGCTGTCCTTTGTGGACGATAATGGTTCTCAATCATCTCATCGGCCTGGATCTGAATGACTTTGCGAAGATGAGAAACATTTCGGATGTAGATGAAGCCGAAAAAATCTCCGTTTATCTGCAGAAAGTCATTGACAGCACTCCTACCGATGTCAGACTCCTGCCGGATTATCTGGCTGAATCATTTTCGACCAGCGATGATTCCGACCTTGCCCGCGCTATCTTGAAATCAGCAACTTCCGGCTTCACATCACTTGAGCGCCTGAGACAGACCTATCGCGCAGATATACCCCTACTCTCCTTTCAGACAGTAAAGAAAACGTTTGCGCCTCTGCTCACCGAAGATTACATCGCAGACATCATCAAGTTCGACAATGACATTCTATGTCCGCCCGAAAGCAAGTTGCTGGAGACTGCGCCACTTGAGCAGTCTAAGTTGTGGAATTATCAGTACTACAAGTCACTGCGTCTCAGTCAGGTTCTAAACAGCCTTCCTGAGTACGCCGATGACCGGATCCGTGAGGCAATCAGTTCCGAACTGAATGTAAGCGCAGCGTTTTTCAATGAACAGGCAAGAAATGAGATAACCCGTTCCGCTATGCAGAAAGCATGGCCCGAACTCGTGTCAGTATTTGAAGGAAATGCAGAACAGTCGTTCCGCGATTCTCTGGCAAGGTTCCGCGAAGCTCAGGACTATGACAATCAGATTTTACTCTGTATGTCATATTGGAATTTCATCTACCGGGGCCAATATGTCATTGAAAGGAATGAAGATCCCAAGATGTCAACTCAGATTATCTCAGCCATGGAATCGGCATTCCTGACTATGAACGGAATCACTCACAAGAGTCTTTGCGCCATTCTGGCCAATGCCATCTATTTTGATGTCAAATCTGACTTTGAGAAGCGTTATCGTGCCAATCTGTCGAATGCCGTTCACTACAAGGGACTGCAGGAGCAGCAGACACGGATACTATACCTGAACAGCCCGACATTCTCCCTGACATACTACTATGCCTCATGCCTGGATGAAAATTCTTCCAACTGGCTTGAGATGGGAGCTGACAAAGCGCAGCAGAAGCGATACATGACAATCGGTCTTGAGAAAGTAGGAACATCGATAGAACTGTTCAGTCTGCTATTCAAAGACATGCCTTCCGATGCGATGCTTCTGGATCTGTACATGGCCAAAGTACGGAGAGGCGCAATCCTGATGAACCTCGACAACAATGCGGCATTGGAATGGAA
The DNA here is from genome assembly GCA_045640065.1 of Bacteroidaceae bacterium. Classification (GTDB taxonomy): domain Bacteria; phylum Bacteroidota; class Bacteroidia; order Bacteroidales; family Bacteroidaceae; genus Colenecus. The sequence continues at coordinate 1,209 of JAZUEH010000151.1, read as the reverse complement.
CAGGCAGCTGATTGATGAGATGCAGCAGCACCTTTCCGTACCCGGCATCGCCAGACAGTATTCATTTGCCTGCGATTATCAGGCCCGTTGTCAAATGGCCGCCGATATGAATGAACAGGCTTTCGCTTCCATTTCAAAAGCAATTGACATCCTCCGGTCCGAACATCAGAAGTATCCCGATGACATTCCACTTCAGCACAGTCTTGCCACGATGCTGAAATCATGCGCAGACATTCTTGCCGTCAGCGGTTCACTCACGGAAGAGTCTGTTGATGAGTTCCGCGATATCATTCTGGACATTCTCGAAAATAATCCCAATGATTCCGTTGCACAGCGGTTGTTTATGATGGCACAGGTGCTGGACATGTACTGCCATGCATCCAACGACAATCCTGACGGGTTGTATGAACTGACAATGCAAGCTCTCCAACTGATGGAACACATCCTGCCCGCCGGCAGTAACATAAGATATCTGGAACTGAAATACTTCTGTCCTGCACTCAATTATGTGTTCCGGAAAGTTCCGAAAGAGCAGGCCATGGAAATTGCTTCCAAGTATTCTGTCCTCAAAACAGAACTGATAAACCGGCGACTCGTATCACCAGACTACCTGCCATAAGCAAATACAGATGGTGGTCCATTGCGGCTCATACAAAAGCTAAAAAAGGATGCGGATTCTGATGTCCGCATCCTTTTATTATATAGACAGGCCAAGTGTCACTCTACGCTGCTGTCATCCTTTTCTCTCTGTTGGATTTCATTGTCATCCTCCTTGGGATGCAGTTCGCTATAGGTCTTTTTGTGGAAACTGAGCTTCCTCCCTGTAGGCAACAGAGCATTGGCAAAATGAAGCTTGTTGTACATCATTGCAGTTATTCTCTTGGAGTCAGAATAATACGCCATTCTATTATTGGGTTGTCCAGATCCTCAGGAACGGGAATCAGACCGATTTGTACGCATTCGTCTCCACGGAACACCGCTTCCGGCATCGGCTATGGATGTCGATGCAAGCGCCTGCAGCTGTTTTCCCTCAAGCGTCTGCTGTGTTACAAGCTGGCGTTCCCGGTACTCTGCCATTATCACAACCTCGTCAAGGGCTCTTGAAATGGAGTCCTGATCGCTGGCATGACACAACGGCACGAAGGCACATACCAATAGGGGCAATATGAATGCTGTTCTACTGTTCATCCCAACCCGTACACCTGCAGG
>JAZUEH010000150.1:0-8485 GCA_045640065.1 Bacteroidaceae bacterium | reverse complement strand
ACTGTTCAAGGCTCTGGCCGCATCGGGCCGCAAGGTCATCATCACAACGGACCACGGAAGCATCAGGGTGAGCCGTCCCGTCAAGATCATCGGCGACAGGAACACCAACACCAACCTGCGCTACAAGCTGGGACGCAACCTCAACTTCAACCCCAAGGAGGTCTTTGAGATCCAGGACCCCTCAAAGGCCATGCTGCCACAGCCCAACCTGAGTACCGAATACATATTCTGCACAGGCAATGACTATTTTGTCTATCAGAACAACTATAACAGTTTCGCACAGTTTTACAAAGACACATTCCAGCATGGCGGCATTTCCATGGAGGAGATGATCATTCCTATTATTACAATGCAACCCAAACACAAATCCTGATTATGGCTACACTGACAATAAAAAGCACTGATTCGATACAGGAAACGGCAAGAGAATTCATGGGCCTCATGGGCGATGACACCGTTTTCGCATTCTACGGCAAAATGGGTGCCGGAAAGACGACTTTCATCAAGGCTCTCTGCAAGGAGCTTGGAGTTGAAGACGAAGTCAATTCCCCCACATTCGCAATCATAAACGAATACCGTTCAGCAACCACGGCAGAACTCATATACCATTTTGACTTCTATCGCATCAAGAAGCTTGATGAGGTTTATGACCTTGGGTACGAAGATTACTTCTACAGCGGTGCCCTGTGTTTCATCGAATGGCCCGAACTGATAGAGGAACTGCTTCCGCTTGACGCGAAAAAAGTGTCCATCACTGAAAACAGCGATGGAACACGTACCATAACCCTCTGAGATTCCCCCACGGGAACCCCCTTCAAGGGACATCAGTCTTCACTCTCGAGCGAGTCGACATAATCGGCTTCGGCCTGGACAATCAGCATTATCTCGTCCTCAGGGAACGAGCCCATCTTGTCATGCTTGGCCTCCTTGACAATGTATGACACCAGTGCCTCATTGTCAATCTCAACGAAACCGTCACTATCGGGTTCCTGGTCAAGGACTCCGCTTTGGACGAACCAGTCATTGATGACGTCGAGAATGTAATAGAGCGTATCCTCGGAATACTTCTCCTTGAGTTCCTGAGGAAGAGCGTTCTTTATGAACTCAACCGTCAGCTGGTCGTCAATGTCGTCATTGATGAATTCGTCATCAGCCATGGGAATCAGAGCAAAGAGTTGATTTTGTCCTCATATATGTTCTTTCCGGCAACACCCACCAGACGGTCAGCCTCCTGTCCGTCCTTCAGGAACACAACGGTAGGAACGTTCATGATACCGAACTTGTCAGTGAGTTCAGTATTCTCCTCAATGTCACACTTGCCGATAATGACCTTGCCATCATACTGGGCGGCAAGTTCCTCGATTACCGGTGCCAGACGGCGGCAAGGACCACACCATGTAGCCCAGAAGTCAATAATGACAGGCATTCCTTTTGCAACTTCCGATGCGAAGTTCTCATCTGTAATTTCAATTTCCATAGTCTTTATAATTTTATGAGTTGAATTTTATCTGCAGGTTCCTTTCCTTTTCCAGATAGTCAATAAGTTCCATAGTGACATCAATCTTTCTGGAAGCCGATACAAGACCGACCCTGGAATCGTCATTCAGGTCAGTAATCTCGAATTTGAGCTGCACCCTGCCGGGCTTCGATGTCAGGGTATCAAGGTCCTCGACGAACTGCTTGTCCAGCACCGACAGCGGCAGGCAGACAGTCATGCTGTGGATTGCCGTCTCCTTCACATCCTGAAGAAGCTCTATCGAGCTGACATTCAGGTCTATTCTGTCAGGAATGAAGCGACTCTGCTGGCACATGCCCCTGATGAACAGGAAATTGCCAACCACCATCATATTGCGCCACTTGAGCCAGTTCTCTCCAAAGAAAGCCAGTTCGTGGAAACCTGTAAAGTCCTCGACCTTTGCGAAACCGCACGGCTTGCCGTTCTTCATGCGCGACTCACGCATGGCAGTGACGACACCGCCGAACACCAGTTCACGGTCAAGCAGCTTGGTCCTGTCCGCCAGCTGGGCCATGCCGACATTGCATACATGTTCCAGAATGACACGGTAATCGTCAAGAGGATGACCGGAAATGTATATGCCCACAAGCTCCTTTTCACGGTTCAGACGGTCCAGCGCAGACCATTCCTGAGCATCAGGAATGACTGGAGTCTGTACCGTAATGTCCATGCCCATGTCACCGAAAAGCGAGAACTGGGATTCATGCAGGTCAGTCTGATACTTGTTTCCGTACTTGACCAGCACGTCGGCAAATGTCTCGCTCTTTCCGCAGGGCTCAAGGAACTGTTCCCTTTTTATCTCCTTGAAACAGTCGAATGCCCCTGACAAGGCCAGACATTCAATGTTCTTGCGGTTGCAGGCAGTCAGATTGACACGCTGCACAAAGTCAAAGATATCCTTGTAGGGACCGTTTGCGGTACGCTCATCTATGATGGACTGCACGGCATTCTCGCCCACGCCCTTGACTGCGACCAGTCCGAAACGGATGTCTCCGGCCCTGTTGACGCCGAACTTGCGTGCGCTCTCGTTCACATCGGGCCCCAGCACCTTTATTCCCATGGCCTTGCACTCGTCCATGAGCTTGGTGATTTCCGTTATGTCCGACAGGTTACGGCTCAGGTTGGCAGCCATGTACTGTGACGGGTAGTTTGCCTTGAGATATGCAGTCTGATATGCTACCCACGAGTAGCAGGTGGCATGGCTCTTGTTGAATGCGTACGATGCGAACTTCTCCCAGTCGGCCCATATCTTTTCCAAGACCTTCTCATCGTGGCCGTTTGACTTGCCACCCGCAATGAACTTGGGCTTGAGATGATCCAGCTTGTCCTTAAGTTTCTTACCCATGGCCTTGCGCAGAGTATCGCTTTCGCCTCGGGTGAAATTGGCCAGCAGTCGTGACAGCAGCATGACCTGCTCCTGGTACACGGTGATACCGTATGTATCCTTCAGATACTTCTCCATGCACGGGATGTCATACTCGATAGGCTTGCGGCCCAGCTTGCGGTCAATGAAGTCAGGTATGTAATCCATAGGCCCCGGACGATACAGGGCGTTCATTGCAATGAGGTCCTCAAAGACATCGGGATGAAGCTCACGCAGATATTTCTGCATGCCCGGCGACTCGAACTGGAACGTGCCTATTGTCTTGCCTTCACAGTACAGCTGGTATGTCTTGGGGTCATCTATAGGTATTCTGTCTATGTCAAGGTCAAAGCCCAGACTTACACGGATGTTCTCCAGTGCCTCCTTTATTATAGACAAGGTCTTGAGTCCAAGGAAGTCCATCTTGATAAGACCGGTGTCCTCAATCACACTGCCTTCATACTGGGTTACCAGCAAGCGCTCGCCTGAATCCTTGTCAACGGCAGTCGATACGGGAACCCAGTCGGTAATGTCATCACGGCAGATGATTGTACCGCAGGCATGGACACCGGTTCCGCGCACATTGCCCTCAAGCATGCGGGCGAACTCGATGGTCTGGCGTATTTTTGGGTCTTCTGACACGGCTGCCTGCTGAAGCTCCGGCACACAGTCCAGGACGTTGGCCAGATTCATCTTGCGTGAACTGCCGTCCGGTTTGTCAGGCAGACGGTCGGGAATGGCCTTGCAGAGTGCATTCGATATGTCAAGAGGCACCTTGAGCACGCGCGCCACATCCTTTATGGCCATCTTGGTAGCCATGGAACCGTAGGTGATGATGTGAGCCACCTTCTCCTGACCGTACTTGTCAGTCACCCACTGCAGCACACGGCCACGGCCGTCATCATCAAAATCGACATCGATATCAGGCAAAGAGATTCTGTCAGGGTTCAGGAAACGTTCGAACAGCAGGTCATACTTGATAGGGTCTATCTGGGTTATTCCAAGACAGTATGCGACAGCAGAACCTGCAGCAGAACCTCGTCCAGGACCTACAGACACACCGAGTTCGGATCTGGCCGCATTGATGAAGTCCTGCACAATGAGGAAGTAACCCGGGAAACCCATTGTCTTCATGATGTGAAGCTCAAAGACCAGCTGCTCACGGACGCTGTCAGGAACCGGGTCTCCATAACGGACTTTGGCACCCTCAAAAGTGAGACGGGCCAGATAGTCTGCCTCAAGTTTTATACGGTAAAGCTTGTCATAACCTCCAAGCTTCTTTATCTTCTTTTCCGCATCCTCCTGCGACATGACAACTTCACCATGTTCGTTTCTGGTGAATTCGTCGAACAGGTCCTTTTCGGTAAGGCGGCTGCGGTATTCCTCTTCAGTTCCGAAATCGGCCGGTATGGCAAAGTTCGGCATTATGGGCGGGTGGTTGATGGAATACTCCTCAACCTTGTCCAGTATCTCAATGGTATTGTCCAGGCACTCGGGCACATCCTCAAACACCTGGTTCATTTCGGCCGTTGTCTTGAACCATTCCTGCTTGGTATAGCGCATCAGGTTAGGATCGTCCGGATCACGACCGGTCGAGAGGCAGATGAGCAGCTCATGCGCATCGGCATTCTCCTCATCAAGAAAATGCACATCATTGGTGCATATTGTCTTTATCCCGTATTCCTTTGCAAGCGCCAGCAGCTGTTCGTTGACAGCGACCTGAAGAGGATATGTCTCATGATTGGCCTTTTCGACCGATGCCTTGTGACGCTGCAATTCAAGATAATAATCCTGACCGAACAGGTTCCGGTACCACTCTATGGTTTCACGGACGCGTTCCATGTCACCGGCTGCAATGGCCTTGGGCAGTTCTCCGCCCAGACATGCCGAGCAGCATATGAGTCCCTCATGATACTTCTCGATGTCATATCGGTCAGTTCTGGGGTGTGAATAGAATCCGTCGGTCCATGCACGTGACACGATCTTCACCAGATTGTGGTATCCGGTCTCGTTCTTGGCAAGAAGTATAAGATGATAGTTCGCGCCATCCAGCTGACGGCTTTCCTTCTGCTCCTTGTGACGCGGGGCCACATAAACCTCACAGCCTATTATCGGCTTGAAATGCTGGCCCTTCTCAGCCAGATCGCCATTCTTCTTGTCGCAGTAGTTCTTGAATTCCTTTATACCCATCATGTTGCCATGATCGGTTATGGCTACACCTTTCATGCCGTCTGCTACAGCCTTGTCAACCAGCTTCTTGATGTTGGTCTGGCCGTCCAGCAGAGAATACTGGGTATGGACATGAAGATGTATGAAATCGCGCATACGCTTTAATGAATGACAAAATCCGGATAAAGTTACTCCTCACATTTCTTTTTCGCAACATTAGGCGCGCACAAAAGTTTTCAACAAGCGGCAGTCTCGCCGTTCAAACTCACACGTCTACCCAATAAATAATGTAACAAAAAACATACCAATGAAAAAATTCGTATCTTTGCCCGTCATTCCGGGCAGTAACAAAAGGGATCATATGTCAAAACCAACAGGATTGAACCACGAAGGAAAGGCTACGTTGACAATAGCCTCCGCTCTGTTTCTTTGCATAAACGGAGTGCTTTTCCTGAGTCCTCTTTATGGCTGGTGGTCCTATCCTGTACTTGTCATCACACTGGGACTTCTCTGTTTCTTCTTCTATTTCTTCCGCAATCCTCAGCGTGTTTTTCCCAGCGAAGACACTGAAAACGTGGTTGTTTCACCTGCTGACGGCACTGTGGTTACCGTTGAAGAAGTCGATGAGCCGGACCATTTCGGTGACAGGCGCATTATGATATCGGTCTTCATGAGCGTATTCAGCGTTCACGCCAACTGGTATCCTGTCAATGGAACCGTTACAAAGGTGGAGCATCAGGACGGCAATTTCCATGCAGCATTCAAGCCCAAGGCAAGCACTGAAAACGAGCGTTCGCTGGTAGTCATCGAGACCAATGAAGGCATTCCGGTCATGATGAGGCAGATAGCCGGTGCACTGGCCCGCCGCGTGGTCACATATTCAAAACCGGGTGATCAGAGCAGGATAAACAGCCACATGGGGTTCATCAAGTTCGGATCAAGGGTTGACGTTTATCTGCCCACCGGATCACTTGTGTGTGTCAAAGTAGGCGAAAAGGTGCATGGAGATGTTTCCATTCTGGCCAAACTGCCTGCAGCTGACATCTCTAAAGCATAAAAATGGCAAACTGCATTACAAAACATATTCCGAATACACTGACATGCTGCAACCTGTTGTCAGGATGCATGGCTGTCATCGCAGCATTCAACTGTGATGCATGGCATACCCTGCTATGGGTCATTGCAGGTGCGGCATTCGATTTCTGTGACGGTTTTTCCGCACGTCTTTTCAAGGCATACTCACCATTAGGCAAGGAGCTGGACTCGCTGGCAGACCTGATTACCTTCGGGCTGTCCCCTGCAGTACTATGCTGGAGAATGCTTCAGGGTTTTGACTACCCATGCGCCAGGATGGCTGCAATATTTCCTTACATCGCATTCATACTGGCCGCTTTTGCCGCACTGAGACTTGCCAAGTTCAATATCGATGAACGTCAGACAACCTCATTCCTGGGTCTTGCAGTACCGGCCAATGCCCTGTTCTGGTGCGGTCTGTTCCAGCTTGACTTCTGGCAGGATTTTGCTGGTGCACCTTATGTAATAGCTGCGCTTGCCGTAATATTCGCATTCCTCATGACCAGTGACATTCCCATGTTCTCATTCAAGTTCAAGAACCTGAACTGGAGTCAGAATCGGGTCAGATTCGTTTTCCTTGCAGTTGCCGCAGTCATACTCATAGTATCGGGTATACTGTGTGAGGGGGATGTTCCAGCACGCAAGGGACTTGGAATTGTAATGCTCTGGTATATCCTGCTCTCTTTGCTGACAAAAGGTCAGTTCTGAAAGACGGGCACACAGTTTGCCATTACCTGTTTGGGTACTAACTCAAAACGACAGACATGCTGCTGATTATTTCCATATTCCTATTGTGCATTGTCATTGGAGTGCTGACCTTCTTCCGTGACATTGTAGTATCGCTGTTGAATGCATTCTTCGGACTGTTCCGTAGAAATGGCAGGAATTCCGGCAAGAACGGCGAATCGGCCAGAGCCAACAGACCGCGGACTGACACCGGCACAGAAAAAAAGAAGGGAAAAGTAATTTCAAACGATGACGGTGAATACGTTGACTTTGAAGAGATAAAGTGATTCATTATCTTTGCGGAACAAACAACTCTGAAAATGGCACGATTCAAAAGAATACTGCTCAAGCTTAGCGGCGAGAGCCTGATGGGAGAACAGCACTATGGCATTGACGAGCATCGTCTTGCCCAGTATGCAGAACAGATAAAGGAGATCCACGACATGGGCGTGGAGATAGGTATTGTAATTGGCGGTGGAAACATTTTCCGTGGTCTCAAAGGTGCAGGCAAGGGATTTGACCGCGTCAAGGGCGATCAGATGGGTATGCTTGCCACCACTATCAACGGTCTGGGACTTAGTTCAGCACTGAGCGCAGCCGGCTGTCCCAACACAGTACTCACCGCCATCCGCATGGAACCTATTGGCGAATTCTACACCAAGTGGAAAGCCATTGAAGCAATGCAGCAGGGCAAAGTAGCCATCATGGTAGGCGGTACCGGCAGTCCCTACTTCACCACCGACACAGGCTCGTCGCTCCGTGGAATCGAGATAGAGGCCGATGTCATGCTCAAAGGCACACGCGTTGACGGTGTCTATACAGCCGACCCCGAAAAGGATCCGACCGCTACCAAGTTCCAGGAAATCACCTTTGACGAGATATATAACCGCAACCTCAAGGTCATGGACCTGACCGCCACCACCATGTGCAAGGAGAACGGTCTCCCCATCTATGTCTTCAACATGGATGTTCCCGGCAACCTCAAGAAAGTGATTGACGGCGAACCCATAGGTACCCTAGTCCACGCTTGACGATAACAGGAAACGGACCTGTTTGAATTCATAAGTACGCAGCCCACCGGCATCGGTTTCCAGAACCAGACAGCCGTTGGGCTCGACTCTTATTATGCGCGCCTTGAATTCCCCTGCACTGTCGGCAAAGCGATGAAAGCCGGAGTTTCTGTACATGCGTTCATGATACATTCTGTTGACCGCCTCCTTTTCTTCCGGAGAGCACTGGTCCATAAGACCGGCAAAGCGCAGGATTATATCCTGCAGGATTGGCTCCATGTCAAATCCGTGTCCGGCAACCATAGCCATTGATATGGGATTGGGGGCATCGGACTCGAATACAGTCTGGTTCACGTCAAGTCCCACGCCCACAATGGTATTGGCAATGGAACGTCCCAGAATGGAATGTTCTATCAGAATGCCTGCCATTTTGCAGTCTTTCCAATAGATGTCATTGGGCCATTTGACACGCACGTGTGCACCGGATTCAGGTCCCAGGAAACGAGCCACGCTTTCACTTACCGCCAGGGAGATGGCCTGGGAAATGAAGAACTGTTCTGATGCCCCTATATCCGCAGGATGGGCCAGGATGCTGAACAGCAGATTCTTGCCGGGCTGTGACTCCCA
>JAZUEH010000149.1:0-16544 GCA_045640065.1 Bacteroidaceae bacterium | reverse complement strand
TCATCTGTGAAGTGTTTCTGGCAACTTTTACTCTTAAGCTTATGAGACAATGCCAGTGCCTGCAAGCTCATCAACTCTCCATCCTGATTCTTTTCCATATAATAAGTTGGTTTGTATTCAACTTATTTCAGGGTAGGACACATATATCAAAAATCCCAGCCGCATCTCGTTTTATGCGGCTGGGACTTTCAAATTATGATCAAGCAGGTTATTTACCGGTACGGAGCCTTCCCCGTTCACCAGGCTGATTATGGTGTAACCATTGGATCTGTTGCAGCATGCTTCTTGATGGCATAAATGTACCAGCGGCTGGCACCGGAATCATCATTACTCGATGATCTTTGGATGGTGTAAGTGCTTGCCCCTCCCATATTCAGATATCTGGAATTATAGATTGTCCAAGAGTGATTACTGTCAATATGCGTCAATGTCAACGTTGATATATTACTGCTATTATTGGTCATTGAACAATTGGATCCATTCAATCTCAGGTAGTAACTATTGCTATTCAAACTCTGCATAGTATACCCACCGGATACCGAATTGAACTTGATCCAGGTGCTGGAGTTTTCTGTATTATCCCATGATGACGCATTGCCTAGCGAATTTGTAGCAGTAAGATACCTGCCACGGCCGACGTTAACCATGGCAACACCGTAAGGCGCACCGACAATGGCATCGGTAGTGGTAAGACGGTCACTCTCATTCGTATCAAGATAATAGGATCCGGCTTGCCATACACGAACTTCTCTTGCAACATTCGAGCCGTTGAATGCAAGCTGAACATTGTTGATGATCTGTGACGTGGAAGTCGTAGTTGTCGATGAGGTCTTGTACTGGTAGTACGTCCTGCCGTCAACCACTTTCGTTAAACCCGTACGGGCAGCCGCCTTACCGTAAATCTGCACACCGCTCAGATTGTCGAGCGTTACATATCCGAGCAGATTGTAAGCCTGACCATTCACGGGGAATCCCTTTCCGGTCTGGTCAGCAGTCGGAAGATCGACCCACCCTGTCGCACTGTTTGCACCATTCACGTAGTCAATGAGCAGAAGGACAGGCTGTGCAGGCGTGAAGATGACATTACGCCTTGAACCTGTTGTTGCACTATTCAACTGATCGATAGTAGCCTGGGCATAATATACTCCATCAGTATTTTCGACAGACAAGTAGATTGTAGATCCGGCCGTTGAATATAACGTGAAATCTGGATTCCTATTGCTGCCGTTGATAGTGAAAGTTTGTACCGGCTTCACAACACTTGTGGAAGGATCTGTGAAATATATCGAAACGATACTGTTTTCATCAAACAAGTTGTCTGTATTCACTCTGTAGATATTCAGCGAATTTGCTTCGATGGTGAACTTCGTGTCAGTAGAATTCTTTACTGTGATAGAAGATTCCTCCGTTATGAACGAATCAGCACTCAGTCTGATATACGCTTTTCCATTTGTATACGGCTTCACACTGATAGTGTTTGTCAATGCCGATACATTCATTTCATAAACTTCATACCCGTCTCTGGACTCCTTATATGTAAGACCGGAACCTGTAGCTGGTTCTACACCGTACATTGCCACTTCAACCAAACGCTTTCCACCGACTTCTGCAGGAAGTTCATTAAGTTTGTAAGTGAAATCAAGTGCAGTGCCGACATTGGCTTCGGTCACTGTCGTGGTTCCATTCTTGAAGGTCAGATTCTGGAACAATTTGGCTTCATACGTTGTGTATTTCGTGTTCGCCTGGTTAAAGTACTTGTTGGAGACGTATATCTGATCGTTATCGACAAGTTTGTTGGTCCGGAAATGTGCAGTGAAATATTTCTTGCCATCAACTATTGGGGCGGATTGGTATTCAGACCAGGTAATGGTACGGGTAAACCAATATGCCGGCTTGTTCTTTTCATTTATGGTGGAAACACCGGAACTGACGGGCAGGTCACTGTCAGCAACAGTATTGTTGGCCGTAATGCTTAAGGCGTTAGCCTCAATATCCATATCCAAAGAGAAAATGGATGACGGCAGTCCGGACTCCAGACCTATAACCACATCTATATCCGTACCGATAGCATTCGGAATCTTGACGGGTGAACAGCTGACTGTCATCGTAAGCTTTTCGCGAAGACGATAAGTCACCACACGCGACATTGTACTCTCTTTGTATACGCCATCATCCAACACCCAGCAATGACCTATTATAGTCACAGTCTCTGTCTTGACAACAGCCGATGGATTCATCGGTTTGAGGGTTATCTCCCGGTATCCGTCAGAAGCATCGGAGCTGGCAACAGAGATACCTCCATCCGCCTGTGTCTTGAACACAGAACCGGTTTCGCCAGAAGAACGGGATATGGTGACATACTTCTTCAGATATGGGAACTGGTCTGCCCCGGTGCCTTTCCAGCTGGGATCATCAGTAGTCAGGACTGCATCAACGTGGGTCCTTACAATAGGATCAAGTATTGCCCACAGTGTCATGCGCTGGCTTTTGCTAAGTATATCCCATAGATCAATAATCTTAGTTGCGGTCGTATTCGAAGTCCATGCCATGACTTCGGCCAGTTGGGAGTCGGTAAGGGCTTCTGAAGGAGCGTTGATGACTTCCGAAACACCTCCAGACTTGACTGACAAGTCAGGAATATACTTATAACGCAAGATCACATTTTCATTTCCTACCAGGACAGCCTCTGTCTCACTCACAAATATCTGCGAAATACCGTCAGATATGTTGGTCAGGTCAAGCATGTCAAGACTTGTTGAGATATCACCGCTCGGTGCTGCAGATAGGGCACCTTCAACCGTTGCGGCACCGGCGCGCCTGACTGCGCTGATATTTATTCTGTAATCGAAATTTCTCAGAATGGGAAAATAGATATCATTCTCGTCCTTAAGGTCAATCTTGTAATAGGTTTCAGTAATGTCATCCCAGGATCTGTTATTTGTAATATCGGTCTCCGTCTTAAACTTACCTGCAACAATAACGTACAGCGGGTTGGATTTTGGAACTTCGCGTTCATAGCAGAATGTACTTGCTCCGCTTTTCTGGTCAGCGACTGAAGCACCGACTACAGTCTTGGTCATGCCAAGTGCCGATGTCGCAGGAACGGGGCTATCCTGCCATCCATCAGTACCTGCAATTGAGACAAGACCTGCGTTTGCAGGAAAGAATCCCTGATAGTTACCCTGACCCGAACCTGTTCCCCTCAAGTTGTCCACACTGTTGTAATCACCGTAATTTATGACAAACGTGCCTGTGTTTCTATTGTATGGGGCAACGGAACCCAAATCCGGAACATTTGTAAGCCAGAAACCGGTAAGAAGAAAATTATCGGTTGAATAATTTGTTGTAGTGATTTGAGTGAAGTTGCGCACCAGTTTGGCCTTGTTCAGCTTATCTACTACAGACTTGAACTTACTTAACTTGTATCCGTATTGAGGATCAGTATCTTTCTGAGCTATGTCCGGTTCTGCCCAGACTCCATCTTCCAGATACAGGCGACACCAATATGCATCCTTGCAGTCAGTGCCCTTTGGGGTCACACCATCATTCTTCATGGCTGTTTCGGGCGCATCGAGAGAGGTGAAGAGGGAACCTATGACCTCATCCTCTGTCCCGTATGACAGGGATTCTGGCGCATTGGCAATGATGTGCACTATTCTTGGCTTATCTGTTATGGTGAGTTCTACTGAATAACTGTATACATCGGATTTACTCGGATTATCCTTATCCCAGTTGGTAGTTGCATAACTGTTAGGCACAGCTTCGGCATACTCGGAGAGCTTGTAGCCTGCCGCATCAAACACAGCAAAATAAATGTTCTTCACCTCCGGGAACTTTGTAAGAGCCCTGGTTCCCGGCTCATTGCCGAAATCCGGTGTAAAGGTGAACACAGCCTTACCTCCTGCAGTTTCAATGGATGATGGAACGGGAATATCATCCTGCTCCTTTGAACATCCGGCCGCAAGCAGCATACAGGCAGCGGCAAACATGTATCGGATAAATCTTGTCTTCTTCATAAAACACTTTGTTTAAAGTGGCTGGTCTCCCCAGTAGAATGTTTTGGTGCTGTGGTTATTCTCTGCAGCTTCATCGATAGGTCCCCAATACCACTCGTCATATACACAACGAGCGGCACCTCCACCTGAACCTCCGGAAGATGTAGTCTTCGAATAGCCTGCGGAATAAGGTTTATAATCAGAAACACTTGACGCATTGCCTGCAAACCAACCGCCTGCATAACAATAATAGGAAGTACTGTTCTGTATGAAAATTGTCGGCACCAATCCATTGAGGGACATTGTTTGTATCAACATACATTCTGCCAAAGTCGGTAAACGCCAGCGGCCTGCGGGATAACCGTCCTCCTGATAGGAAGCACAGCGTTGCTTTGCATTCTCGTACGTTTCGTTCTGGCCGCTGCGGCAATTGGCTGAGTTAACTCTGATCGAAGGAGCAATGAAATTATCGCGCGAACCATCATCAACGGTAGGATAGTAATACTTGATTGTCCGGTTTCCAATCTGACCGTCATCTGTATAACTAACAGGTGCAGAAACAGGATTGACATTATTCCATTGTACACCATCCGTACTGGAATTCTTGTCCAGATTGTCAACATCGACAGTTCTGGGATCTCCAACAATGTAATCAGAAGACGAATCAAACTGACTTACAGAAATAATGGTAAAATAAATACTGCTATTGTTTCCAGAGCCATTAGCACCCAAAACTATCTGCCAATTGCCGGAACGTGCGTTGTTAACCCAAGTGTAACCATATCCGGTACTACTTGAACGTCCTCCTGAATTTGCAATTGTCTCAATTGTAATGGCAGGTTTCTGCACTATTCTGATATGCTCTTTAAAATCGGCATTATCAGTATGCCTGAGATCAAATTCAATTGTTATCAGCGCACAGTCCATATCTCCACCAAGAGTGTTATACAGTTCATGGGTTACGGTCAGACGGTTCGGCTGACTCAAGTCGAAATCCACATCTGTAAAATGAGGGTCTTTGGTACGAGCTGTACCTGTTGAGTAATCAATAGTTGAAATTGTCTTGTTGACCACTTCACAAGGATGACTGGATGTGAACGGGATGGTGACCGAGGTTTTATTGTTGACTGTCCACTCTTTCTGGGATACGACAAGATAGCGGGCATCTTTGATTTCAGCATTGACATTGTTCTGATTTACTCCATACGCATTTTCCCAATCCAGGACTACATAATCCTCGTACAGGTACTGCTGGGTGGGTTCGAACTTGTTGAAGCTGCCAAGCACCTTGAGGTCGACCGTCACATCATACCAGCCATTGGTGGTGATGGACTTCTGACTGAGCATGAGCTTGTAGTAGCAGGTCTGGTAGGTTGTGCTTCCGGACTCCCTGGCCCAGGTAAGTTCGACCATAAGGAAAGGTTCGGTAGCCGATGCGAACTCCCACTCCATAGGATAACTGTAGAACGGAGTGGTGCTGGATGCCTGCTGGTACTGCTCCAGCTTATAGTACGTGGTGTCAACCTTTATCATTTCCGGCGATGTGGAAATTACGGGATCTGGAACCGCAGACAACGTAGTATATGAATCTCCAGCCACCAGTTTGCTAACTTCAGCATAAAAGTAAGAATCTATACCGACGGCTGTTCCAAATTCGGATTCGCCGGAATTGAAATAATCGTTCTCGGCATCAACAGTGAGCTTGGAGAAATCTCCGCTAAGGTTGGTCTTGCTGAAACCGTTATAGAACTCGACCTTGAGACTGTTCATCTGAGGCACCCACTTGACCCAGCCGCCATCCTTGTCGAAAAACTCGGGGGCCACGTTGGCCTTGACGGTTATCTTGTTGGCGACACGCTTCAGTCCTGCTTCAACGTCCATGGCACTGCTGGTGCCAGAACCGGTACGGCTGTTGACTTCGGCCTTGTCGTCACATACCATCACGAAATTGTCCTGCTTTCCTACAAGATTTGTGGAAAATGTCAGTTCGCGCAGTTCCTTAAGCGTAATGGTTGATTCATTGCTTTCTATTGTCGATACCAGGCTTGCCGGAGGATTTGCCACAACAAAGATCTGGCATTCGCGCACGCCCGACGGGAACAGCTGGTTGGCTATGATGTCGGGACTGGTAGGAATTGTCCAGGTCTTGGTGGCCCCTTCGCCACTCAGGTTCAGACCGGCAAAATGACCGCTCATTTTTGGTGCCTCGGTGTCAGAACCATCCTTATAGAAGAAATAATAGACCGATGTCACCTTGTTCTCATTCCAGGTATCTTCACCTGGTTTGGTATCGGCCTTTGTGGCATTGCTGCCTGGGAGTACCACAGTCAGGGTGACATGAGGACCTTTGATGGCCTCGTCATCGGGGGCAGTAACCGTTCCTTCGCAGGCCGAAACAAGCATCACGGCCGGAAGTATCAATGATAATATGTTGCGTAATCTCTTCATGTCTGAAAGAACTTAACTTGCCTGAAGCACAATAGTGTAATACGTTGTAGTTTCCGGATTGCCTTGGATAAGATTATCAATGGAATAGACATTACCGTTTGATGCACGTACCGCAAATGAGAGCTTTATCTCGCGGTCATCGTCAGGATCGGTGATTTTGGGATAGATAGTGACAGTGGCAGGATTGCCGTCAATGGTGCCTGTAGCATTGTTTATCTTGTCGCCATATGTACCCAAGGCCTTATTGTCTATCTCGAATGCGTCATAGTCGCCCTTCATGCTTATCATCCAGGTAGCGTCAAGCGGGGCATCGATTGTGAAAGTGAATGTAATGGGGTTACCGCCTTTGAAATAAACACGTCTGTTGGTTTCATCGACAGTACAGGTTGATCCCGCTCCTGAAAAATGGAGCATGCCCTCACTCTTTACCTGGACCGCGCCACTGTAATCGATTTCAGGTTTGTAGAGGTCCCATGGCTTGACAACTGTCTTAAGCGAAACATATGTATCGGAAAATGCCAGTTCCAACTGGTGGCAAGTACCGGCATCCCAACCTACGGTGTTGCTACCGTCTTCTACCCATGATTCAGGACGGAGCGGAATGGCCTTGTAAGTAGTTGTCGATCCTCCATTGACCTTGTATCCTACAACCAGAAAAGCCTGACCGCTGCCGGCTGTGACACCACCGCTGGTATTGACAAGAGGGTCTGTAGTGATGTTCAGATTTGCCGCTGTCTGTGGCCACATAAGGTAGTAGGCATCGGTTGCCGATGTAAGCCCACCGCCAACGGTTATGATATTTTCAACTCCTGTATTTGTCGCCATTTCAATTGAGCCATTGACCAGTTCAACGCCATCGAGTATATTTGCGCCAGTGCCATATACAACCTCATAATCACCATCGGTAGTATTGTATGAAATCGTACATCCCTTGTCGTTGACGACACCGTAAATTTTTGCACTTGTAATGGTAATCTTGTCAGAGGTATAGTTGAACGCCTTCACGCCGAAACAGGTGAACAGGTGGTGCAGGGACATCTGGACGGGCGAGTAATCGGCTCTTGTGGCAAGACGGTTCACCATATCGGAGTAGCAGAAATCGAACTGGGCCGTAGTGAGATCCATTTTTGTAGCCGGAACGGTAAGGGTCTTGTTGGAATAGCTAAGACCAGAACCGAACAGATCGGCCGCGGTCAAGCCTTTGCTGTCGGCAGTAAGCCAGCTGAAGAAATGGTGGTCAATCTTCGTGTATATTGTTTTACCGTCAGAGCCGGTCTCTTCCTTCATCCAGGAATAAGTTTTGTTATCCGGAAAGTTCCAGGTTTTTTTGGTGACTGTTGGCTGATTACCACCGCCATCGGAGGTGGTGTACTTGGCTTCATTCTTGATATACTCCACCTCAGGATTGTTGCCTTCCTTCGTGTAGTCCATAATCTGCATGGAGCCGCCCTCGTCACCTGGATGAAGAATGCCCCTGGTGCCGGTTATGGCAGCGGATATCGTGATTTTCGGATTGTCAATCTCAGGCTCAATGTCCCTGGTGCACGATGTGCCTCCCGCAAGGATGCACATGACAGACAGTATTAAGATGTTTCTTTTCATGAGCGTAGTTTTTAAATGAGAAGTTTGTCCTCGAAGTGGCCCCATTCGTCAAGAATGACTATCATGGAAACTGTACGGCCTATTGCGGTTGCACCTATTTTATATTTGTAGTAATGGCCGGGCTTCCAGATGTCGCCGGCAATACTCTGTTTGCGGGTTATATCATCTCCGGCAACATTGTCGTGGAAGACAACCTCAAGCTCCGCACCGGTTCCCAGTGTCTGAGGAATCATCATGAACGAATTGGTGCAGGAGTAAAGCTTGTATGTCTTGGAAGACTTCTGATATGTCCCGTTTTCCCATCCTGATGGCGCTGATGTGCCGAACGTGACGTTGTAGTCCTGGGAATAGCCATCGGTGGGTATGGAGTACGAGGTCAGATCCCAGGCGAACATGGGAACCTCACTGCCGGTCGGTGAAATCTTGCCCTTGCCATTGAAAGTGCAGCTGCCGCCGGAATAGACGCCCTTGACGGTTATGCTTTTAATTGAAAGATTAAGGTCATAAGTCGCATCATCGGGACTTATGCAGAACATTACCCGGGAAAGCGGATGATTGAAATGTATGTCTATGAACTCGCCGGTTTCACCATACATTCCGGCATTGGGATAGTTGCGCTCAGAATAGGCAAACAGGATATCCTTCTGGTTGGTGGCATCGGAACCTGCCACATGGGTAGGCAGAAGATATTCGAATACCATTGATGTAGACGTGGAGGCAGGTGCAGTGGTAATGGTCCTCTTGCCTTCAGCTGCGGCATCGACATCGGCATCGGCCGGCCAGCGGCACCAGAAACGCGTCATGTCATTGGACATCCAGTAAAAGTCGCTTTCAAGTGACCAGCTTGCACTGCTGTATTTGACTTTCTTATCAGGAATCTGATGGAGATCGGTTACATGATATGCAGGATCAGTGCCAGTAGGATCACTGACATAGTCGTGAGCCTCTGCGTCCAGAAACGCATCCATAATGAAACTGCCTGAAATCTTGAGCTCGTCAATAGTCGTTGGGACAGCCCTGGTCTCATCAACAGCAACATTCACCTTGATGGGATGCTGCAACGGTGTTTCTTGGGTGTCGTCCTTCACGCAACCTGAAAGAATGAGCAGGTTGAGAAGGACAGCAATGGAAATGATTTGTGTTTTCATATAATAATTCTAACAAAAACAGGACTGGATGCGCGTTCCCATCACATTACAAACGTGATAAACGGCAAAGCAGTCCCCCCTAAAAAATAAGTAAAGCAATAAAGCGAACAGACCCAATATCAGTCAAATGATATGTCCTTGAAGTCAGGATCGCCAGTACCGCCAAACCCCTGCACAAACGGTTCAACCTCAACGGTATTGACATCAATTTTCTTTGATGTGACAGAACCGGTAAGCAGTGGGCCGTTCAGTTCCACCTCCATCTGGGCTATTTCCATTCCGGAATACTTTCTCTTTGCCATTGTGCAACTTATATAAAATTGTCGCAAAGTTATTACATTTTCTGCAATACAGTCAACTATTTATGCATTTTTTAACGTAAAGCGTACTTTTGTGCCTGTTCGCGGATGAGTTCGTCAAGAGCGCCTTCCTCGAAATAATTGATTTTCATGGAGCGTTTTACGCCAGCCAGAGTCTGGGCCGCCACCTTGCGGGCCTCCTCGCTTCCCTTGCGCAACACTTCGTAGACATAAGGTATGTTCTGCTCAAGTTCGTGACGGCGGCGGCGGATTGGCTCCAGCGTGTCATTCAGGACACAGTTCAGGAAATTCTTGACCATCATGTCGCCCAGACCACCCTTGCGGTACTGGTCCTTGACCTCGTCAAGCGAATTGAACTCGAAACTAACCTTCTTGCCTATGAAACACTGGCGGAACATGGCAAAGTGCTCGGGACGGCAGAAAGCGTCCAGATAGGTGAACACCGTATTGCCCTCAACCTTGCCGGGATCGCTCACCTGGAGGTGTCCCGGATCGGTGTACATGCCCTTGACCTTGGTCCAGACCTCTTCTGCACTGTCTGAAAGATAGATGCAGTTGCCCAATGACTTGCTCATCTTGGCCTTGCCGTCTGTTCCCGGAAGTCTCAGGCATGCGGCATTGTCCGGCAAAAGGATATTGGGCTCGACAAGCGTTTCGCCATAGATGGAGTTGAAGCGGCGCACTATTTCACGTGTCTGCTCTATCATGGGTGCCTGGTCTTCGCCGGCAGGAACAGTTGTGGCATTGAATGCAGTTATGTCGGCGGCCTGACTGATGGGATAGGTGAAGAAACCCACCGGTATGCCGCTGCGGTTGTCGTCACCCTCAGAGTCGTCAAAACCGCGCATTGTGATCTCGGCCTTGACGGTAGGATTGCGTTTCAGACGCTGTATGGTGACAAGGTTCATGTAGAAGAATGACAGTTCGGTCAGTTCGCTCACCTGTGACTGGATGAAAAGGACGGACTTGCTGGGGTCAAGACCGGCTGACATGTAGTCCAGAGCCACCTCTATTATATTCTGACGTACCTTTTCGGGGTTGTCGGCATTGTCGGTAAGAGCCTGGGCATCGGCAATCATGATGAATATCCTGTCGTATTCACCGCTGTTCTGGAGTTCCACCCTGCGGCGTAATGAACCAACGTAATGTCCTATATGAAGTCTGCCGGTAGGACGGTCGCCTGTAAGAATGATCTTTGCCATATTGTATTTTTTCTATTGTTTTCCAAACTTATTTTCACGAAAAGCGTTTTGCAAGGTCTGCCTGACCGAGGTCGATGAACACGGAATGGCCGTCAGGTGTCCTGGATGGCAGACTGCAGGCATACAGCGACTGCAGCAGCCGATTCATTTCATCGGCCGACAGAATCCGGCCGGCCGGTATGGCCGAGCTGCGGGCCATTGAGAGCGCAAGCGCACGGAGCTGCGAATCCTCATCGACACACGGGCTTTCAGTCCAGTCACGCAGCATTCCCATTATGATGTTCTCGTAGTCATGTCCTTCAAGACCGGCAGGAATGCCCTGGACTGCCACAGCCCCCTGTCCCATGTCCGAGAGATCGAAGCCCAACGACTCAAACCGCGGCTTCAAGGTCTGGAAGGTCTGGAAATCGGCCGGTGACATGCAGAACATTTCAGGGAAAAGCAGACCTTGGGATACTGCAGCATGGCTTTGGACCTGTTCCATGAAACGGTCAAACAGAACGCGCACATGTGCCCTGTGCTGGTCGACCACCCTTAATCCTGCATTGTCCTCAAGAAGTATGTAGCGCTGCATTATCTGGCCAAGGGCCTTGGGGACATCGGGCTCGAGCACGGTTCCGGTAAAGTCTCCGGCGGCCTGATAAGGAATGCTGTCCTCCTTGACCTGATGCCCGGAATCACCATACAGAAGAGTCCAGTCGTCAGTACTGCGTTTGGGCATTTCGGGTCTGGAACCCGTTCCGCCGCTTCCGGACTGCCTGAAGGGATTGAAGTCAGGATTGTATTCAACCTTTGGCTGTGAGATGGGGCTGCGGCCGTCAAATGCAGGAATATCGGGCATGTCGGCCACATTGAAATCAATGGTGGGCATTTCCTCGAACTTGCCCACCGTTTCACGGACTGCGGCCATGATTATCTTGAAGATGACCTGTTCATCCTGGAACTTGACCTCGGTCTTGGTAGGATGGATATTCACGTCTATCAGGTCAGGGGCAATCTCGATGAACAGGAAATAACTTGGCTGGTCACCCTGCTGGATAAGACCGTCAAACGCCTGAAGCACCGCCTTATGGAAGTAGGGATGTTTCATGAACCTGCCGTTCACAAAGAAGAACTGCTGCGACCCGCGTGCCCGCGAATTCTCAAGATTCGACACGAATCCGCTTACACGGACCAGAGGGGTCTCCACCTCAACAGGAAGCAGGACCTGGTTCATCTTCTTGCCGAAAATGGCGACTATTCTTGGTCTGATGGCCGATGGTGCCAGCTGAAGCACCTGCTGCCCCTGGTGAGAAAGACCGAACGCTATTTCGGGATGAGCCAGAGAGACACGTTCCATCTCGGTCATTATATGTGTGAACTCCGTCTGGTTGCTTTTGAGGAACTTGCGGCGGGCCGGAACGTTGTAGAAAAGGTTTCTCACGGAAATGACCGTTCCAGGATCACAGACGCAGGGTTCCGACTGCAGGTCTTCCCCTCCTTCAATGGAAACCCTCACACCGGTATCACTGTCATGGGTACAGGTCTGCATGGTCACCTGGGCTATTGCGGCAATGGACGGCAGGGCCTCGCCACGGAATCCGAATGTATGAAGACTGAACAGGTCATCGGCCTGACGGATCTTCGACGTGGCATGACGGCTGAATGACAGGACGGCATCGGCCTGTGACATACCGCAACCGTTGTCTGATACGCGTATCAGGGTGCGGCCGGCATCTGTGACATCGACGGTTATGGATGTAGCTCCGGCATCGATGGAATTCTCGACAAGTTCCTTGATGACCGATGCAGGGCGGCTGACAACCTCGCCGGCAGCTATCTGGTTGGCGACCGATGGAGACAAAAGCTGGATACTGTCCATTTCCGTTCAGAAGAATTGTCCTGTCACTATCCAGTGAGCTACAAAAACCAAGACTGCAATGAGCACTAATGAAACGCGCAACGGCATTCTGGGACCGCCGTTTTCCTTGCGGCGTTTGAGATGCTTGGTAGACTCGACGAACTTGCCGCGTATGCTTTCAGGATTGAACCCTTCGGGCGGAAGCATGCCAAGTTCGCGCTTGGCACTTTCCTCTATCTTTTCAAGCTTCTCCTTGCGCTCATCGTAGTAGATGTATTTATGCTCGTATCTGCGAGGCTCCCTTGTTGAAAACATTCCCATAGTCCTTATTTTTTAAGTTTCGGCAGAGGAACAGGCTTGCTCATGGCATTCTTCTTGAGCTGCTGTTCCACTTTCTTTCCCCGCCAGACGAATACGTCTTCACGACTGAGCGGTCTTATGAAATCGAACCAGTTGTAAACGGGCAGAAACATCTTGTTCTTCTCAAGCTGGCTCATAGGATACATGATACCGTTCGACCGGCCCTCGACCATAATATGGTCAACTGCTCCCTGAACGAAATATATGTTCATCAGATTGGCGGTGGTCGTATTCATTCCGACAAGGGTGGAATCGGCCCCCTGCGCATAGAACACGCATTCCACATTGCCCTGTATCTGGGTGCGGTCAAGTTCTCCCATCTTGAACCATGCCTTCATTTCACGTCCGGACATCTGGTTGTAGTGGATGGTGTCTATTTCCTGAACGAACAGAGCCTGTCCCACTATATCGGCCCAATCAACAGCCTTATCCTTGATGTAGAGGATTATCCTTTCACCCAGAATCTGCTGCTGTTCGCTCCAGATTATGGGATCATTGTACAGGGTTATGCTGGAATCGCTCATCTGATACTGGAGCGAATCGGCCACGGCCTGGACATCGGATCTGAACAGACGCACCTTATTATATGCCTTGACCAGACGGTCAGTCACGCTGTCCCCGGCCTCGTTGTAAATGGTCTGTAACATGAAAGTGTCAGCATGGGCGAACAGGCTGTCCTCCTGGGAATACTCTATTACCAACGCATTGCCAGTGACCAGTGCGGAATCGATATTGCGGTCATAGAAGACATAATCGCCATACACATCCATCTTGTCCTTCAGGTCATTGACCACAGCATTGCCGTAACCGGAAATCAGCATGTCATCCTTCTCATAGATAATGCTGTCGGCCGTAAACACGGCATCGTCCGATTCACGAGTCACTACCGATCGGTCAAGCAGGACAGCGCTGCCGCTGTCGGTACGGAATGTACCACGGCTGGAGTCGATTGTGGTTTCGTCCGATACTATCCTGGCAGGACATACCAGATATGCCTCATGCAGGCTCGAGTTGTATTCAAGAGTATCAGTCCACAGCTTGTAGTCAGGGCTTTCAAGCGTGACACCGTCAATAAAGGTGGCAAGCTTTGTATTGGTATCGAACTCACCGTACTGCGAAATGAGAGTGCTTTCACCATCCATGAGCGTACCTCCACGGAAGAACCAGCCCAGACCGAATTCACGGTCATAGTTCAGGCTGTCTGTGAGCAGTACCATACTGGTGTTCTCAAGACGGACGTTGTCACGGACCTTGAGAAAGCGGGTGGTTCCGTCATAAAACAGGCTGTCGCCATACATGAAAAGCGTATCGCCCTGCTCCACACGGACATTGTGATATGCGTTGAATGAGTTCCTGTCCTGATAGAAAAGAGCGCTGTCACAATACAGATACATGCTGTCATGACGGAAAACCACGTTTCCGATAAGGCGCTGGGCATCAGGATTTATGTATTGGTCAAAGCGTATCTCATCGGCATTCAGCAGATACACGAAATCCGGTTCCTTTGATTCACCGGAATCATCGGCCTGTGAATATGAATGCTGTACCCCGACAAGCAGCAGCAAGAGCAGAGAGCAGAAGAACTTTCCAGACATTTTCAGCATTTATCTTTCACCCCAACCCGGATACTGGAATTCACCTTTGTCCCAACCCGGAGATATCTTGACGTATGTGGTACGCTGTTTCTCGCGAATCCATTTCTGGAGATACTCCCTCTGCTTGAGGTCGGTCACAATGCTGTTGAGAATCTCAAAATCGTCGGCCATTGTGGCTCTGTGACCCTCAACACGGCTTTTCAGCTTGACAACCGCGCATGTGACCTTTCCGTTTCTGAGCTGATATACGAACGGATCGGAGATTTCGCCGACATGCATTCTGTCCACCACCTTGGCAATATCCTGAGGAAGATCCTGCATCTGGAATTTTGAAACGCCCAGCGAACTGGGGTCAGGACGGTTGGTCATGAGTCCCTTGTTGTTCTTCGTCTCCTTATCCTGTGAATATTCCAGGACAGCCGTTTCAAAGCTGGTCTTGTCATTACGTATAAGCTGAGCCACACTGTCCAGATGTTCCAGACATTCGTTGATACTGGTCATAGGCACACGCGGCTTACGCAGGATATGGCGGACACGGACCCTGTCGCCCAGTCTCTCAATAAGCTGTATGATATGGAAGCCGTATTCGGTCTCCACAATCTTCGATACCTTGTTGGGGTCAGTCAGATTGAATGCTACAGCCGCAAACTCCGGCACCATCTCACCTCTGCCCATGAATCCGCAGTCACCTCCATCCTTGGCCGAACCGGGATCTTCAGAATAGAGAAGTGCCAGGGTCGAGAACGGGACTTCACCGGACTGGACACGTTCCGAATATTCACGCAAATCGGCTTTTACCAGATCTATCTCTTCCTGCGGAATCACAGGTTCCATTGTGATTATCTGGACCTCTACCTGGGTTGGAATAGGCGGAATCTCATCGGGATCCATTTCCTTGAGATAACGGCGCACATCGGCAGGAGTGACCTTGACCCTTTCCAGAATCTTGCTTCTGGTACGGCTCACTATTATTTGCTGATATAGCTGTTCATACAGACGGTCCTTGATCTGAGCCGCACTCATTCCCCTGTATTCCTCCAGCTTCTCCTCACTTCCAAGCTGGTTGACCATATCCTCATAGTAGTACTTGACCTGTTCCTGAACCTCTTCGGGAGTAGCCGTGATACTGTCCAGCTCCGCCTGGTTAAGGAACAGTTTGTTAACGGCAAGCTGCTCGGGAATGATGCTGTACGGATCGCCGTCAAAACGCTCACCGCGCTGCTGGGCCTCGATTCGGGCCTCTTCCACTTCCGACTTGTATATGGCGGCATCGCCGACGACCCAAACCACCTCGTCTATGACATTATTCTGGGCCGATGACTTCCCTGCCGGCAGAAGCAGTGCCAATATTGTCAGAATCAGTAATCTATTTCTGTTCATTATCCTCATTATCCTTTTGGAAAACTATCAAATCATTATCCAGAGCACGCTGGTAAAGGTCCTCCTTGATTGAACGCATGTACCCGACCTCATTGCTGTTGACCAGCAGACTGCGAATCCTGTCACTGACGTTGTCCAGCGGTGCGATTCCACCCTTGGGAATATACTCGCTGACATTGAGCAGATAGACGAATGCGCTGTCGCTGTACTCGAAATGGCCAGCTCCGGCCAGTCTCTTTTCAAGCGGGATGTCATGCTGTGGAAGAAGCACTTCAATTTCATTCAGACCGCACCAATAGTCATATCTGAATTCACAACGTGCCGAATTCCTGATGCTGAGTTTCTCGATTTCCTCAAAACTCGCATCATCCATAAGTGTGTACAGCTTCCTGAACCGGCTCAAGTCGCGCGATGCCGAAGGCACCTTCAGGAACAGGCACTTCACCAAAGCCCCCTCAAGTTTGAACAGCTGCTTATTCTCATTGTAGAAGCTCTCTATTTCGTCATCTGAAATATTGGAAGTGAATTTCTGCTCAATAAGACGTCGCTGATACTCATGCTCGATAAGTGACCTGCGGTAGTTCTCTACCAGGCGGTCAATATCATGAGTATTCGAAATATTCCTGACCGCATTGCGATAGAACAATATGTCCT
>JAZUEH010000148.1:0-11036 GCA_045640065.1 Bacteroidaceae bacterium | reverse complement strand
ATAGGGCTGGCCGGAAGCCTGCATGCGCAGGGTACCGTTGCCGGTGATGAAATTGTCCGATGATTC
This sequence comes from Bacteroidaceae bacterium, assembly GCA_045640065.1. Classification (GTDB taxonomy): domain Bacteria; phylum Bacteroidota; class Bacteroidia; order Bacteroidales; family Bacteroidaceae; genus Colenecus. The sequence continues at coordinate 10,970 of JAZUEH010000148.1, read as the reverse complement.
TCCCGCGGGTGCGATGGAGCAGATATTGTGCTTCGGCAGGATGGTGGAGCGCTTCTCTACCGGAATATATGGGATGGGATACTCGAGTTTTTTAGTATCTATAAAGCCCTTGGCGCTGATGGTACCTACCGCAAGGCACAGAAATGTGAGAACAGCAATTAACTTTTTCATAGCTAGTATATTAGTTGCGTAAAAATATGGATTTTCCTTCATTTCCATGGAATATTCTTGATTTGTTTATCGCAAGGGGATGAATATCACATATTATGGCATGTTACATCATCATCATTATCACTGTTTTGAAAGGAAAGGCTTATATTTGCAGACGAGACTGTGACGTATAGGGAGAATAGTCATGTCAATATCAATTAAAGGCTTAAGTCATTATTATCCAAACGGTAAGAAAGCCCTGGATGACATCAATCTGGAGATTCCTTCAGGCATGTTCGGACTCCTGGGGCCTAACGGTGCCGGCAAGTCCACGCTGATGCGTATCCTTGTAACCTTGCTGGAACCCAGCGAGGGTCAGATCGATGTGTGTGGTTATGACATCCGCACACAACGCAAGGAGGTCCGCCGCATCCTGGGATATCTGCCGCAGGATTTCCGCTTCTTTGCCAAGTACAAGGTGCGTGAGTTCCTGGATTACGCGGCGGCACTTACCGGAATGACCAATTCCCAGGCACGCGGCAAGGCTGTCGATGCCATGCTTGAACAAGTAGGCCTGTACGAGGTGCGTGACCGCTATGCACAGAATCTGTCTGGCGGTATGAAAAGACGTCTCGGCATTGCCCAGGCTCTGATACACAAGCCCATGATCCTGGTGGTGGATGAGCCTACTACCGGACTCGATCCCGAGGAGCGCATCCGCTTCAGGAATCTGCTTTCTGAGGCCAGCACGAAGGATACTACAATCATACTGTCAACTCATATAGTAGGTGACATCTCCAGCTCGTGTACTGAAATGGCCATGCTCAACCAGGGCCATGTCATGTTCAGAGGGTCACCCGCAGGCATGCTCAAGGAAACCGAGGGCAAGGTCTGGCGTCTGAGGGTCACCAACGAGCAGTATGCCGAGATCAATCAGAAGTATGCGGTCATCTCGACCATTCCGCACGGACTTGGCTGGGACATACAGGTGGTGGCAGACAGCCTTCCCGGATACGATGCCGTGAGCTATCCGCCCAACCTGGAGCATGCATACGTGTATTTCACTGAAATAAGGGATAAAGACAGATGAGACTTGGTATAAATGACATACTGACCGTCTCGAAATATGAGACGAAACTCCTTGTCAGAGGCTGGTTCTTCAAGGTCTTTGCATTCCTGGCGCTCATAGCATCTGTCATACTCGGAGCCAGTTACATAATCCAACCCTTCCAGGACCCCCTTATGGTCAACCGTTCGGTCATCCCCTATATGTATATGCTGGTTATGAACGTGGGGCAGGCCGTGGTGTCGGTGTTCCTGGCATCGGAGTATCTGAAGCGCGACAAGCAGCTGGACACGTCGGAGGTGTTCTACACCAGGCCGCTCAGCAATGCCGAGTATCTGTTAGGCAAGATGTGGGCCACGCTGAAGGTGTTCTTCGTGCTGGATGCGGTGGTCATGGCGATAGGGCTGATAATGGGCATGATCAAGTACGGATCCAATCTGGACTACCTGAGCTGTATATGGTATTTCCTTCTGCTGGACGTGCCTACGCTGGTGTTCATAGTGGGCCTGTCGACCACACTGATGCTCATCCTGAATAACCAGGCCATAACCATGGTCATACTGTTGGCGTACATCGGTGCCACGCTGTTCTATATTGACGATCTGTACTATTATCTGTTTGATTACATCGGCTTCAACCTGCCCATGCTCAAGTCGACAGTCACTGGTTTCAGCGGACTGGGAAGACTCATAAACCACCGCATGTGTTATCTGCTGCTGGGCATCGGCCTGATTCTGACCGATGTGTCGCTCTTCCATCGGCTTCCCAACTCCAGGTACAGCCTGCTGCCGTGGCGCATTGCTGCGGTGCTGTTCCTGGCAGGCGGACTGTACGCCGGCTACAGGCACGTGCATTCATATAAGGTGGACGAGAAATTCAGGGCCGACATGATTCAGCTGGACAACAGTTACATCCACACGGCAGGTGCCGTGGCTGAAACATGCAGACTTGACGTGACTCAGAATGGCGATTTGCTCGACGTGAAGGCCACACTGACCGTGAGGCCCGAGGCCGAAACCACTCAGCTGGTGTTCACACTCAATCCCGGATTCGTCCTGAACAGCGTCAGTTCTCCGAGTCATTCCATGCAGTACCAGCGTCTCAAGCATCTCATCGTAATGGATTTCGATGCTGCACTCGCTGAGTCAGAACCGGTGGACATCGTCATGGAGTATGGCGGAGTGGCAGATGAGCGCATCTGCTATCTGGACATATCGTCTGACAAGATGCTGGAGAATACAAAGGTGCTGAACATGCTCAATACAGGCAGGCAGTATCTGTTTCAGGACCGTGATTACACGCTTCTCACCCCTGAGAGTTACTGGTATCCGCGTCCGGGTGTCGCATACAGCGATGCCAGCCCCGAGTGGCAGAAATCTTACTTCACGGATTTCACCCTCAGCGTGACGCCCAATCCGGGACTGACACCCATATCGCAGGGTGCCTGCACTGCCAGCGCAGATTCCACCGAGTACACCTTCCAGCCCGAATCCCGTCTGCCGTCGGTATCGCTTGCCATAGGTGACTACATCTCCAAGTCCATTACTGTCGATTCCACTACATACACCGTGTGGGAACTGGGCCATTGGGACGATGGCTTCCAGGTCCTGGACTCGATAAAAGACACCATTCCACAGATGATCCGCGATGTGCGCGGGGACATGGAGTGGAACATGGACATGGCTTATCCGTTCCAACGTTTCTCGCTGGTCGAGGTACCCGCTCATTTCAAGACATTCAAACGGGTATGGACATCGGCTTACGAGCAGCTGCAGCCCGAAATCGCGCTGATTCACGAGAGAGCCTATGACATCGAATCGTTTCAGTTTAAAGAGAGGAAAAACGCGTTCATGCGTTGGAACAGAGACAGGAGCGAAAAAGATGTCCTGATAGACATTCTGCGGGAAGCACTCAATTTCATGGCAGTAGAGCAGGACTACAATGGCAGAGGCGGAAGGGGGAGTTTCACGATGACTGCTGTGGATAATCCATACTACATGCGGCCTCTGTTCACAAACTTCAGGTATAATGTCTATTCATCCGACTGGCCCATGGCCAACAGGATGGTCGAGGCAGTGACAGGCGGTAATACGTCCGCGAACGACTGGATGAGAAGCATGAACGGCATGAGCGAGGACGAGAAGGCCCTGTTCCTGTTGGGAAAGTATGGTTTTGACCGCGTGATGTCCGATCCCGACTGGGAGGATCTGGCCGACAATGCGCTGTCACTCAAGACAAAGGACTTCTTCGCTCCGGCATCGGCAGCTGTGGGCTACGAGGCACTGATTGACTCCATTAACGCCCACACCAGGGAACGCGCGTTTGCAAACATATCGTTCGATTCCATTCTGAGTTGGGTTGAGGATTATTCAGGAATTGATTTGCAGGCCAGAAAGGATGAGTGGAACGGACGGGCGCTGCTGGCCTGCTACAAGATAGGCTCTCCCACCATAACCAAGGTGATTACTGACACGGCCGATGTGTATCAGACTGAAGTCGCAGTAGAGAACATATCGGACAATCCGGGATATGTGACCGTTCAGTTCGAGTTCTGGAACATGGAGAATGCCGGTGACGAGGATAAACCCAAGACATTCATGGTGAGCATAGGGGCGCAAGAGACCCGGAAACTGGTGACTCACTGGCTGAATACGCCCAACCGCATACGTATCAACACCATGATGTCGTCCAACCTGCCGCACGATATGGTACTGGACGGCTCCGACTGGAATACATATGACGGTGAAGTCCTGATCCCGGAGGGAGTCTATGCCGTTCGCACAGGGGTGCACAATACTGAGCCCGGTGAGATAATCGTGGATAATGAGGATGCTGCCCTGTTCTCCCTGTCAAGGCCCATCAGGACGGGATATCTGTCAAAGTGGCTGGACAAGGCCAGGGAAAAGGAAAACGAGTTTGTCTACCAGGGCTTCCAGGACTGGAACACCTATCCCCAGTGGATTCCTGTTACCGATCAGGAACTGTACGGCGATTACGTCCGCTCGGCTTACGTGATATCGCAGGGCGATGGCTCGCAGTTTGCACGCTGGAGCATTCCATTGACTGATGCCGGCACGTACGATGTATACTACTATGCCACTCCCAGAATGTATAACAACAACCGTAACCGCCGGTGGAACAACAATAACAACAATAATAATGGTCGACGCCAGACCAATGACTACAACTTCGAGATAGCCCAGTATGAAACGGTGGACCGTGTATCGATGAACATGAACCGTGCCGATGAGGGCTGGAACCTGCTGGGAACCTTCCGTTTCGAGGCCGACACCGTCAGGGTTACCTTGAACAACAAGTCCGGCATCAGGGTGATAGTGGCCGATGCCGTAAAAATGGTTAAAAGAGAAAGATAAATACAATCAATAAGATATGACTAAGAAACCTCTGCTTATCACTGCACTGATTGCACTGGCACCGCTCTTCGGAAACGGGGCGCGGGCACAGATCATCATGACCATGGAACAGGCTCTCCAGTACAGTGCCGAGCATAATCCCGACCTGATAAACTCCCGCATGAGCATGGAGCGTTACGAGCAGAACCTGATAGCACAGAGGGCATCGCTCAAGTCCCGCTTCTCGCTGAACCTGGAGCCCATCTCGTTCTCGCAGTCGCGTCAGTTCGACAGCCGTTACTCGGACTGGTACACCAACCGTTCGCTCTCTTCGTCGGGAACGTTCACCATCACCCAGCCAATCATCTGGACCGATGCCACTCTCTCGCTCAACAACAGCCTGTCATGGCAGGACAACGAGTCTACGATAGGCGGTTCCACCAATAAGAACCGGGCATTCAGCAACCGGTTGAACCTGAGTCTGAACCAACCCATCTTCACCTACAACAAGACCAAGATGAACATGCGGCAGATCGAGATGAACTACGAGAATGCCCGCATCAGCTATGCTCTGCAGATGCTGAACGTGGAGCGCAACATCACCAACCAGTTCTACAGCCTTTTCATGTCGCAGCAGAACCTGGAGATCAGCGAGTCTGAACTTGAGAACGCCGAGAAGAACTTCCGAATAATAAAGGACAAGGTCGATGCTGACATGGCCACCAAGGACGAGTACTATCAGGCCGAACTGAACCTGGCCCAGTCGCGCTCAAGCCTTGAGAACCAGCGTGTGAGCCTGGAGAATGCCAAGGACAATTTCAAGCAGTCGCTGGGCATTCCTCTGGACGAAGACATCAGGGTGGTATGCGAGATTGCGGCCGAGCCGGTACTGGTTGATTTCGACAAGGCCCTGCAGAGCGCCATGTCCAGCCGTCTGGAACTCCGTCAGCGCGAGATTTCCCGTGAACAGCAGGAAATGTCCATGATCCAGGTCAAGGACAACGACAGTTTCAACGGCAACATATCGCTATCGCTGGGTATCATGGGTGACGATCCGGAATTCCCGCATGTCTACGACAGTCCTACCAACAACCCGCGTGTGGCCATCTCGTTCAGCGTGCCTATCTTTGACTGGGGTACCCGAAAGGCCCGTATCAGGGCTGCCGAGATTGAACGCGAAATGTTCGAGCTGAGTGCTGAGGAGGAACTGAAGAGCATCGAGATGGATCTGCGCAGCACCTGTCGCAGCCTTGATAACCTGCTGAACCAGATATCCATAGCCGAGCAGAGCCGCCAGAACGCCCAGCTGACCTACGACCTCAACGAGGAGCGTTACCGCAACGGTGAGCTGACCGGTCTGCAGATGAACCAGATCCAGAGCCAGCTGTCCAGCAGCAAGGCATCGTACACCCAGGCCTTAATCAACTACAAGATCCAGCTTCTCAACATCAAGATTCTGACACTCTATGATTTCGAGAAGGACGAACCTGTGGTCCCCATGACCTACGAGCAGAAAACAGATAAGAAACAAAAGAAATGATACAGCATATGAAATCAGGAATCAGCGCACTTTCACTGACTGTGCTTACGCTCCTCATTGCAGGGTGCAAGCAGGAGAATACAATGAGCCGTAACGAGATACCTACACCGGTATCGGTCTCCGACATCACCTACGGCACTGTCAGCAGGATCTTCACCACCAACAGCACCGCCGTATCCAGTTCGGAGGCCCAGCTGACGACCGAAATGGCCGGCAAGTACATCCTTCAGAAGAACCCCTCGACGGGTCAGCCCTACAAGCTGGGTGACAGGGTACGCAAGGGCGCATTGATAGTGCGCATCGAAGACAAGTCGTATGAGAACGGCATATCCATCGAGACCAAGCGTCTGAACCTGGAGCTGGCCGAACAGGAGCAGGTCAAGACCAAGTCGCTCTACGAAAAGGGCGGAGCCACCCTTACCGAGGTCAAGAACTCCGATATCAAGATCATGAACTCGCGTCTGGAGTACGAGAATGCCGAGATGAACCTTGAGAAGATGAACATCAGGGCTCCGTTCGACGGTGTTATTGTGGACCTGCCGCATTATTCCAAAGAGGCTAAGGTCAACAGCGGTGCAGCCATAGCCACCATCATGGACTACAGCTCCATGTTGCTCGAGATCAACCTGCCCGAGAGCGCCATCAACGAAGTTGTCGTGGGCCAGAAAGTTTACATCACCCACTACACGCTTCCCAAGGATACCATCATGGGCCAGGTCACCGAGCTCTCGCCTGCCATAAGTACCGAGACCCGTACGTTCAAGGGTAAGGTGCTGGTCGACAACGGCAATCTGCTCATCCGTCCGGGTATGTTCGTGAAGGCCGACATCATCACGGAAAGTCACAATCAGACCATCGTCATCCCCAAGAACATTGTCCGAAACGAGAACCGTCGCCGTCTGGTCTTTGTGGTTGATCAGGGCATAGCACGTGCCCGTTACATCAACCTGGGTCTCGAAGAGAAGAACAATGTGGAGGTGCTGAGCGGTCTGGAGGAAGACGATCAGCTGATTGTCCGCGGTTTCGAGACACTGAGAGACGGTTCGAAAGTCAAGGTACAAAGATAAACTGCACGCTAGGAAGCAATGAAGAAACTGGTCAGTTGGGCAGTCAGTCATCCGGTTACAGTCACCATGGCGGTGCTGGCCATACTGCTGCTCGGAAAGATATCGTATGACAGGCTGAGCGTGGAGCTGCTCCCCAGCATGAACAGTCCCCGCCTGTTTGTCGAGATAGACGCAGGCGAACGTCCGCCCGAGGAAATCGAGAAACAGTTCGTCAGCAACATGGAGTCGCAGATTGCCCGTCAAAGCGACGTGACTTCTGTGTCGTCCGTCATAAAGGTCGGTACCGCCCGCATCACAGTCGAGTATGCATGGCGCAAGGACATGGACGAGGCGTACCTGGATCTGGAGAAAGCCATGAGCAGCTTTGCCCAGGACGACCGCGTAACGGACCTGCGCATTTCCCAGAAGGATCCCACCACGGCTCCCATCATGATCCTGGGCTTTTCCAACCCGGACATCACTGACATGGCCGAACTGCGCAAGGTGGCCGATTCGTATGTGTGCAACGAACTGATGAGGGTCGATGGCATAGCCGACGTGTCACTTGCCGGTGACGAGTTCACGAATCTGGTCATCGAGGCCGATCCTTACAAGCTGGAGGCCTTCAACATCACCATAGACAACATCTCGTCACGCATCCAGGAGAGCAACCAGAGGGTGACAGGCGGCAGGATCACCGAGCAGGGCGCACAGTATCTTGTAACCGGCTCCAATACCCTGACCGATGAGACCGCCTTCGGCAACATCATCGTCGGATACCGCAACACCGAGGCTGAGGCCGGTCAGGTCAGCGAGTTCCAGTCCGCCAGCATGGCTCCCATCTACCTTCGTGATGTCGCTGCAATCCATTTCGAGAACCGTGAGCCGGAAAACATCGTCAGAGTGAACGGCAAGCGCAGCATCGGCATATCGGTGTTCAAGGAAATGGACTTCAATACAGTCAAGGCGGTGGAAGGCATCCGGAACAGCATAGACAAGATATGCAAGTCGTTGCCCGGATATGAAATCAGGGTAATCAGCGACCAGGCCACCTTTATCAATAACTCGATAGGCGAGGTCAAGAACAGTGCCCTTCTGGGTATCCTGCTGGCTGTGGTCGTATTGTTCGTGTTCCTGCGCAGGGTAGGGACTACGCTCATTGTGGCTGTGTCCATTCCCGTGTCCATAATTGCCACGTTCAGCCTGATGTACTTCGGCGGACTGACCGTCAACATACTGACCTTGGGAGGACTGGCCCTGGGCGCGGGTATGCTGGTGGACAATTCGATCGTGGTCATAGAGAGCATATTCCGCAATCAGGAACGGGGGCTTTCCGTTCGCGATGCGGCGGTTACCGGCACGTCCGAGGTTGCTGGTGCCGTCACGGCATCGACCCTGACTACCATAGTGGTGTTCCTGCCCATAGTCTATCTGCACGGCGCCACGGGCGAGTTGTTCAAGGATGAGGCCTGGACTGTCACGTTCTCGCTTATCTCGTCGCTCTTCGTGGCCATACTGGTCATTCCAACGCTTTACGAACGTTTGTTCGGACGTAAGAAGGCTGTTCCTATGACGAATGTCAACTCGTTGAATATCAAAGGTTACGGCTTATTTCTGAAGAAACTTGTCCAGAAACGCTGGCTGGTCATTGCCTGCTCGCTCGTGCTTGTGGTGGGCACGTTGTTCCTGCTGCCGTTCATCGGTACCGAGTTCATGCCCAAGGCCGATGACAACACCATCAACGTGAAGGTTCGCCTGGCCGAAGGTACCAGCCTGGAGCGTACATCGTCCACGTTGGAGAGCCTTGAGAACCTGGTCTTTGACATGACCGAAGATACAGCCTGCGTCATCTACACGCACATCGGTCCCGGTGCATCGTCACAGAACATGGATTTCCAGGGCGAGAACACTGCCACGATGAAGATCCAGCTGTCCAAGGCATCACTCCTGACACCGGATCTCCTTACCGAAGTACTGGCCGATTACACCAATGGCGTGGAGGGTATGGAACTGTCATTCACTCAGGATGACAATTCGCTGAATTCGATGATGGGCACCCAGGACGCTCCTCTTGTCGTTGAGATCAAGGGCGAGGACCTGGATATGCTGTCAGTGCTTACCGGGAATGTCCTCTCTGCAGTCGACTCCATTGACTGCCTGTACAATATAGAAAGTTCGCTGGCAGGTGGTGCACCGGAGATCATCATCACCGTGGACCGTGCCCTGGCCGGAATGAACAATATCAACGTATCGACCGTCATAACGCAGATACAGCAGCATCTGGCAGGACGTGAAGCCGGACAGATGGAGTACAAGGGTGACATGAGGGACATCAGCATCAAGGTGCCCGGCGTGTCGCTTGCCGAACTGAGCAATCTGGTCATCACATCGGGCCAGAAGGATTTCCGGCTCATCGAGCTGGCTCAGATAACGGAGAGTACGGCCCCCAAGGAGGTTCATCGCATCAACCAGAACCGCGTGACGCGCGTTACAGCCGACATTGACGGTTCCGTATCGCTGGACAAGGCTGCCCAGCTCACGCGTGAGGCTGTGTCGGGCATCGAACTGCCTCAGAATTACTCCATAAACGTGACCGGCGAGGAGGAACGCAGGGCAGAATCGATGAACAGCCTGCTGTTGGCACTCGTATTGTCCATCATACTGGTCTATATGGTCATGGCATCGCAGTTTGAATCGCTCCTGCATCCTTTCACAATCCTGCTTACCATTCCGCTGGCATTGGTCGGATCCGTACTGCTGTTCCTCATAACGGGAACCACGGTGAATATCATGGGTGTGATAGGTATGGTGATGCTGACAGGTATCGCAGTCAACAGCTCCATCATCCTGGTGGACCGCATAGGACAGCTCCGTGAATCGGGCCTGAGTATGATTGACGCCATTGCTGAGGCGGGTCAGCAGCGTATCCGACCCATCCTGATGACCAGTCTCACCACCATCCTGGCCCTTGTGCCGATGGCTTTGGGAATAGGAGAGGGAGCATCGCTCAGCTCACCCATGGCTGTGGCGGTGATAGGTGGCCTGACTACATCGACCCTGCTCAGTCTTATAGTCATACCCTGTGTCTATTACGTGTTTGAGAGCGCCAAAATAAGAATAACCGGGAAATGAAGTCATTTGTCGACCGCAGGGTAACTATCTGCATGCTTCTGGTAGCCACGTCGCTCATGGGCTACTTCTCGTACAAGCAGCTGTCTGTAGAACTGCTGCCCAATACGGAACTGCCCCAGCTCTACATCAGATGTTCGGCCCAGAGTGACCTGACTCCTTCATACATGGAGCAGCAGGTGATCATTCCCCTGGAAGGTGCCGTCAGCGCTGTGGGCGGCGTGGAGAACATGGAAACGACCGTGTCGGGCCGTCAGGGCACCATTACGGTCGATTTCAAGCGTGGAACCAACCTGAAACTCACCACGGTAAAACTGCAGCAGAAGATCAGTTCCATCCGTTCGGACTTCCCGACAGGAGTCAACGTAAATGTCCAGCAGGCCAACATCGGTGGAATGGGCAACCAGTTCATCTCGCTTCAGGTGCGCGGAACGGGCGGTGTGGACCGCCTCAGGGCCATCGTGGACAAGGATGTGGTGCCCCGTCTACTGAGCATCGACGGAATAGCTGACGTGACGGTCTACGGCGGTCGTGTCAAGTCCATCGAGATCCGTTCCAATCCGGAGGCCATGCAGGCCCTGAACATATCAAACTCGCAGATCAGTCAGGCGCTGAACCAGTACAACCAGGAGCGTACGTTCCTGGGCTTCATCAGCGAGTCGGACCGTAAGTACTACGTGCAGCTG
>JAZUEH010000147.1:0-12873 GCA_045640065.1 Bacteroidaceae bacterium | reverse complement strand
GGTTCACATGTGATGAGGCTGATGCGCAGGCTGTCGCGCTGGGCACGTGCAGGACAAGCCATGATGAGAGCGGCCAGCAGGGACAGTAATATCTTCTTCATAGTCTTTCTTTGTTGGATTGTGCAAAGTTAATTATTTTTGTGACGGTCTATGAAACTGCTGCTTGATTTTGGAAATACAAGAATGAAAGCCGCATGCCGCAGGAACGGTATGCTGGTCCGGTTATACTCCGGTCCCGTTTCAAAGGAGCTGCTGGAACAGTCTCTGTCAGGATTGGATATTGATGGCGGCATGTACTGTACTGTGCGTGACATTCCTGACGACATGTCCGGATGGCTTGAGGCCCACCACATTGTACGTCTTGAATATGGCATTCCGGTTCCATTGTCCATGAAGTACCGTTCACCGCAGACTTTGGGAATGGACCGTCTGGCGGCAGCAGCAGGCGCTTGGGCCGTAAGTCCGGGAAGTAACCTGCTGGTCATTGATGCCGGTACGGCAATCACCTGTGATTTCGTCAGTTCAGACGGGTCGTATGTGGGCGGCAACATTGCGCCAGGGGTGGAACTCCGTCTCAAGAGCCTTCACGAACATACAGGCAGGCTTCCTCTGGTCGATGCCGCTTCGGGTGATTGTCCGATGTTCGGATACGATACAGAAACGGCAATACGCAGTGGGGTTGTGAATGGTGTCCGTCTTGAAATTGAAGGAATCATCCGTAAAACCCGCGAGTCATATTCATCCGTTTTGGTTTTTTTAACCGGAGGTGATGCCGATTTTTTTGAAATGACGGGTAAATGTGATATTTTTGCAGACGCTGACCTGGTGATGAAAGGTTTGGACAGCATATTGGAATTCAATGAAAACAAGACCGAATAAGCTGCGTTTTACGGTAACAGTTGTGGCTCTGTTGCTGTATTCAGCCTTTTCCTATGCCCAGACCGGCATAAATTCGCCTTATTCCATGTATGGTATCGGAACTCTTTCCGACAGATCAAACGGAATGATGCGATCCATGGGCGGTATAGGAACCGGATTCAGACAGAGGAACATAATCAATCTCAAGAATCCTGCCTCGTATTCTACCGTAGATACCCTGACCTTCCTGGCCGATGCGGGCTTTTCTTTGCTGAACGGCAATTTTGAAGAGAACGGCGCACGTGTGAACGCCCGCAATGCCACTGTGGACTATCTGGCTATGCAGTTCCGTGTACAGCCCAAAATCGGCATGACACTTGCTTTCCTGCCTTTTTCCAAGGTCGGATACAATTTCTCGTCGGAAAGCCTGGTCCGCCGTGATTCCGATGGCGAAATAATGTCAACCGGTGTCACATACGGTGAGGGTGGCCTGAGACAGTTCATGGCCGGACTTGGATGGAGACCAGCCGAATGGCTGTCTGTCGGAGCCGATGTCTCATACATCAAGGGTGATCTGACACGGCAGTTCTCCACATCGTTCTCGTCGGGCAGCGTCACTTCAAGAACCAGGACCTATACAGCCGATTTCTCTTCGGCAATGTTTGATTTCGGCATTCAGGGAACAATCAAGTCAGGTAAAGACCGTCTGGTTATAGGTGCCACATATTCACCGGCGACTGATTTCAATTCGGACTGTACGATTGCCGATGTCCATACCACTGCCGATACGGTATCGGTCGGAGATGCATTCCGTCTGCCTGACAGGCTTTCAGTAGGATTGAGCTATTCAAGCAGTAACTGGACGGCCGGAGCCGATGTGTCTTTGGAAAAGTGGTCCGATGCACGGTTCTTCGGTGAATCCTACGGTCGTGACCGTCTTGCAGTACAGGCCGGTCTCAGTCTGATACCTGAACCGGACAGCAAGAAACTGTTCAGACGTACATCGTATCAGGCCGGTCTCAAGTTCTCGCAACCTTACTATAATATAGGTGACAATCCGGGACCGTTGGAGTTCGGTGCTACAGCCGGTTTCAGCCTGCCGGTCACATCGGCCTACAACAGTATGGCTTACATTCATGTTTCCGGCCAGTATTCAAGGGTGCAGCCGCAGTTCGACGGTTCGGTATGTGAAAACTACATAGGATTGAGCATCGGTGTCACTTTCATGGAGCGCTGGTTCATGAAGTGGATGGTCGAATGATTTAACAATTGACGTTTTTCTCTATCATAACAGTGAATCAGGTTTTGAAATAATACATATGATTATGAAAAAGATAGCTTTGGTTGCTCTTGCAGTTCTTTCGGCAAGTGGCGTTTATGCACAGAAGGGAGTCGAGGACGGCTCACGTTATGGACAGGGTGAAGACAGCATCAATACCTTGAGGTATATGAGCATCTACACCGAGTATGTGAAGACTGAAAACTACAAGGACGCCTATGAACAGGGGTGGAAGGAAGTCTTCAGGGATGCTCCTCTGGCATCGGTCTCAACTTACACCAATGGTGTCAAGATCCTTCATGCTCTTTACAAGGCAGAAACCGATGCTGAACTCAAGGCCAAGTATTCACAGGAACTGATGGATGTCTATGAGCAGAGAATCAAGTATCTGGACAAACTGAATCTCCAGCAGAAGACTCCGACCAGTGAAGGTGAAATCATGGGTTCTTATGCTCACGATTATCTTTCCTACAATCCGAAACCGACTGTAGTAAAGGCATACGAACTGCTCCGCAAGGCTGTGGATCTGTCAAAGGGCGCAACGCAGTACTATGTTCTTGATGACCTTATGAGAATCTCCGCCCAGCGTTTCAAGGCAAAGAAAGATAATGAGGAATACCGTGAGGCTCTCATGCAGGACTATCTTGACTGCTCACAGTATATTGACGAGTTCATCCTGACCCAGACCAACGAGAAGGTTCTGGAGCAGAGCGCCAAGACAAAGGATAACATTGATGCCAACTTCGTCAACAGCGGTGCTGCAGACTGCGAGACTCTTCAGGATATCTATGGTCCGAAGATTGAGGCCAACAAGAGCGATGTCGAATACCTGAACAAGGTTGTAAGACTTATGTCAATATTTGACTGCAGGTCATCTGACGCATATTTCCAGGCTGCCGAGTATGCTCACCAGCTGTCTCCTTCAGTTCAGACTGCAAAGAGTCTGGGAGCTCTGTATCTCCAGCAGCGTGATGATGCCGCAAAGGCAATCGAGTATTATGAGCAGGCTGTTGAACTTGAGGAGAACCAGCTCGCCAAGGCTGACATTTACCAGACTATGGCATCGATATGGCTGTCAAAGGAAAATTATGACAAGAGCCGCTCATGCGCAAACAAGGCCATTGCCAACAACCCGAACAAGGGTGCTGCATACATCCTGCTGGCACAGCTCTATGCCATCAAGCATCATTGGAATAATGAACCCGCTCTGGACCAGTGCGCATACTTCGCTGTTCTGGATAAGCTGGAGCAGGCCAGAAGAGTCGATTCAAGCGTAGCCGATAAGGCCAACGAACTGATCCGTGAATATTCAAAGCAGTGCCCGAAACCTGAAGACCTGTTCATGTTCTCACTCAAGGAAGGTCAGAAGCTGGAAATCAAGGGCTGGATCAACGAGACAACTACTATAAGATGATATCGGATACAGGTTTGAGACCCGTGTCAGAGTTCAAACGCATGGCAACCGTCCTGATGGCGGTTGTCTTGCCGTTTCTATGCCTTTCCTGTTCCGGCCATGGCAAACAGTTCGGTGCGGCAATAACGAACCGCGATTCGGCCAGTGTCATGACAACTGTAGGCGTGGATATGCTCATATCGGAAGATGGTCGCTTGAAGTACCATGTGACAGCCCCGGAATGGATGGTCTTCGATCAGATGAAACCACCCCGTTACAGTTTGGAGAAAGGCATCCATCTTGAGATCTACAATGAGAATATGGAAGTGGAGGCGACACTTGTTGCTGATACGGCATACTATTTCAATGACTCGAAATTATGGGACCTGAAGGGGCACGTCCACTCCCAGAATATGAATGGAGACGAATTCGATACGCCTCATATGTTCGTCAACAACAGGTCTGACAAGGTATATTCCAATGATTCCATCACCATCCGTCAGCCAAACAGAATGCTGAAGGGTGTGGGCTTCGAATCGAACGGCAACATGACCGAATATTTCATCCTGCACAGTCAGGGAGTCTTCCCGATTGAAGATGTCCAGCCGGATTCCATACCATTGTCGGAGGAACCTGCTGAAGATATGGAAACAGAGCAGGAAGAGTGATTGGGGGATTCAAATTATCCCCTTCTTTTTTTTATAATATAACAAAATTAAGTACTTTTGTGCGCTAAAAATCCGATTGGGGATTTTCCTGTTTGGAGAGAAAACAAATAAACAACACAATAGAAATGGCAACATTACAGAAAATCAGAAGCAAAGGACCACTGCTCCTTATCGTTATCGGCCTTGCCATGCTGGCCTTCATCCTTGGTGACGCATGGAAGATTATCCGTCCGAATCAGGGCGTTCAGTATGTAGGAACAATAGCCGGTCAGAAAATCTCAGCTATGGATTTTCAGGACGAGCTTGAGAACTACACTGAAGTGGTGAAGTTCGGTATGGGCACCAATGATCTCACTGAAGAAATGAACAATTCCCTCAAGGATGAGGTCTGGAGTTCCATGGTACGCAACACCATCATCAACAACGAGGCTGAGAAGCTCGGTCTGACTGTTACTGATGCCGAAGTCCGTGCCGTCA
Organism: Bacteroidaceae bacterium; assembly: GCA_045640065.1. Classification (GTDB taxonomy): domain Bacteria; phylum Bacteroidota; class Bacteroidia; order Bacteroidales; family Bacteroidaceae; genus Colenecus. The sequence continues at coordinate 8,198 of JAZUEH010000147.1, read as the reverse complement.
TAGAAAAGGGTACTGATCCTAATCTTCAGAATACTCCGTTCTCAGATGCACAGGGCAATTTCGATGCTGACAATCTCAAGAGTTTCATAGCAGGTTATGAGTCTCTTGACCGCGAGTCTGTTCCTGCAGAGCAGATGCGTTATTATGACAGCATGTACAAGTTCTGGCTTTTCATCGAGAAGGAAATCAAGAGCTCACTGCTTTATCAGAAGTATTCAGCACTTGTCGGTTCAGCAGCTGTTGCCAATCCCGTTTCCATCAAGGATGCATATGAAAGCCGTATCAAGCGTGCCGATGTCCTGATGGCTTCACTGCCTTTCTCATCACTGGCCGATGCAGACGTTACAGTTTCTGCTCAGGATCTCAAGAATGTGTATGCAGAGAACAAGGAAAGCCTTTACAATTATGCTGAGACCCGTGACATTTACTACATTGACACGGAAATTCTGCCGAGTCAGGCCGATCGTGATGCCCTTCTCCAGGAGATGGTTGAACTTACCGGGCAGCTTCAGGAAACCGATGAAGACTATGCTTCATTCCTGCGCCGTGCACAGTCACGTCAGACCTACAGCGAAGTGGCACGTTCACTGGGATACCTTCCGTTGGCAGTAGTCGAGAATCTTGACTCAGTCAATGAGGCTGGCATTTTCGGTCCTGTCTATGACGAATATACTGACAGCTACACATCATTCAAGCTTCTCGGCAAGGAACAGGGTTACGATTCAATCCAGTACAGCATCATTCAGGTTGTAGCTGAAAGTGAGCAGGAATCTGACCGTCTGGCCGACAGCATCTATACTGCAATCAAGGGTGGAGCCGATTTCGCTGAAATAGCTCAGGTCTATGGCCAGAGCGGTATCGAGCAGTGGATCACTTCAGAACAGTATGAGCCTGCAGCAATCAACGGTGACAATGCCAAGTATCTGAATGCCATCAACGGCATGAAGAAGGGTGAGGTCGCAAATGTCAAGATTTCACAGGGCAACCTCATCATCAAGGTTACAGATGTACGCAACATTGTCGACAAGTATAACGTTGCCGCAATCCAGCGTCCGGTTGAATTCAGCGAGGAAACCAGCAACAAGGCATACACTGATCTGAGCCTCTTTGTGGCACAGAACACAACACTTGACTCACTTAAGGCCAATGCTGAAGATTCCAACTACCGTCTTCTCTTCTATCCTGCTTTCTCAAGCAACAGCAATAATGTAGCCGGTGTGGCAAAGTCACATGAGGCACTGCGTTGGGCTTTCGATGCAAAGGAAGGTGAGGTTTCACGTATATATGAAGTAGGTGCAGCCAATGATCATCTGCTTGTGGTTGCTGTAAGCAAGATCAATCCTGCAGGATACACTTCCATCGAGAATGCTCAGAGTGCTCTTGCATCGAAGGTCATCAACAGCAAGAAGGCCCAGCTTCTTCTTGACAAGCTTGCAGGCGTAAAGAGCATTAATGATGCAAAGTCAATTGAAGGCATCAGAATTGACACAGTACAGTTCTGCAACTTCACAAACGATGCATACATCGCTTCAACCATGACCAATGAACCAAGTCTTGGACCAAGCGTCATCAATCTTGCCCAGAACGTGCTCTCAGCTCCAGTTGTAGGTCAGAATTGCGTATTCGTTGCTGAAAAGATCACTGATGATTCATATTCGTCAGCAATTGATGAGGCAGCTGAAAAGGAACGTCTGGAAACGGTTGCCGGCAGCCGTCTCGCACAGTCTATCCTGCAGGAACTTTACATGCAGGCTAAGGTTGAAGATACACGTTACAGAATTTTCTGATAATTGATTCCAATACGATAATGAAAAGCGGCTCCGTTCCCGGGGCCGCTTTTCATTTATGGTGGCTCAGTCGAAATTTAGTGGGGAGTGCAGATATCATTTTTGAATGCAGGTTTTGGATGCTGGAAGGGTGGCTGTGCGGACTGCCGCTCCATGGCCTGCTCCTTCGGCTTTTCAGGCTGAAACGCGGAACTCGCGGCTTTGCCGCTCAGACAGCCGTGTTTCTTCACGCCTGAAAGGCCTTGTAGCTTTGCGGCCATTCCACGGAAAGTCCGCATAGCCACCCTTCCAGCATCCAAAAATGTCGCGGGTACAATTGTATACACAGCCATAGCGGTATTCAGATGGCTAGCCATCCTGGTAGCAAACTTGGCAATAGTAATATCGGGAGCTTTGCCCCACTGTTTTTCGACTGAGCCAAAGTGTGGGGACTGACGCTGACACACAAGATAGGCACTCCACCTATGATAGGGAGAGAATCCGCAATGAGGGGCTATCCATAGGCCATCTGTTCCCTATCGTGTATGAAAAATACGTTTTTTTTGTGGGCATATTGCCAATCTTGCAGTCAGAAAGTTCCTGAGGCCGATTTCTTGCAGGTTTGGCATCAATACAGCCCCAAAAGCCGCTTTTCGTTGCCAAACTTGCAGAAAAACTGTGCTATAAGCTTTCTGGTTGCAGGATTGGCAAGTAGGGACTTCCAGCTGTAATGTTGGCAGAGTACCTGCATGTGTCTCCCGCCATGTCTGCATCCAACATCCAAAACCTTGAAAGCTCAGGCGTGCAATAATTCTTGGAACGTCCTTATACTTTTTCGGGTGAGCCTTTATGGTTCGTCCAAAAACAATAATCCCCCGAGGGCAGATCGTGATATGCCTTCGGGGGATTGTCTGTGTTATCAGTTGTTCATCAGTTGTTCTCAGGACGGAGCTTGCGTACAACAGCTCCGGTCTGCCACATCTCGCTTTCGCGCAGAGCCTTGAGCTCCTGCTCAAGTCCTTCACGGTAATCAGGCTTTGAGTTGGCGTCAATTGAAATCTGGGCTTCGTTTCCGCAGCGTACGCTTGCGTACAGCTTCTCGACAACCGGCTTGATGGCATCGTGGAACGGAACCATCCAGTCAAGGGCACCGCGCTGTGCTGTTGTTGAGCAGTTGGCGTACATCCAGTCCATGCCCTTTGCTGCAAACAGCGGCATAAGAGACTGTGTCAGTTCTTCTACGGTTTCATTGAAGGCTTCTGAAGGAGTGTGTCCGTTCTCACGGAGTACTTCGTACTGGGCAAGCAGAAGACCCTGGATGGCTCCCATCAGAGAACCGCGCTCACCGGTAAGGTCTGATGTGGCTTCGCGGATGAATGTGGTTTCGAACAGGTAGCCGGAACCGATTCCTATACCGAATGCCAGAACCTTTTCAAGGGCCCTGCCTGAAGCGTCCTGATAGATTGCGTATGAGCTGTTCAGACCGCGTCCTTCAAGGAACATGGTCCGCAGTGATGTGCCTGAACCCTTTGGAGCAACCATGATGACATCAATGTCCTTGGGAGGAACCACGCCTGTGCGGTCATTCCATGTGATTGCGAATCCGTGTGAGAAATACAGTGTCTTGCCTGGTGTCAGATATGGCTTGATTACAGGCCACTGCTGCATCTGGGCTGCATCGGACAGAAGCATGCAGATGATTGTAGCTTTCTGTGCTGCCTCTTCAATCGAGAACAGGGTCTTTCCGGGAACCCATCCGTCAGCTATTGCCTTTTCAAAGGTCTTGCCCTGACGCTGGCCGACAATTACGTTGAAACCGTTGTCACGCAGGTTGCATGCCTGTCCGGGACCCTGTACACCGTAGCCGATGACTGCGATTGTTTCGTTCTTCAACACTTCCCTTGCCTTTTCAAGCGGGAACTCTTCACGTGTCATGACTTCCTCAATGACACCGCCGAAATTCATTTTCATAATGCTTAGTGTTATTTGGTTACAAGTTCTTTATTCCATATTGGCTGGAAACCTTTTCCAGATATTCGTTCACATGTTCTATTCTTGCCCTTGTTATGGCAATACGTCCCGAGCTGACAAACTGCAGCATGCCGCCCTGGGCTGTCAGTTCTTCGTTAAGTGCCATGATGTCGTGTGTGCTGCCGGTCTTCTCGATTACGGAGAAGGTCTGGTTGACTTCAATCAGTTTGGCTCCGTATTTGCGGATTATTCCGTTCATGGCGGGGCTGTCAATCAGGACCGATGTAACGACCTTGTACAGGGCGACTTCCTGCATGAATATCTCATCGTCAGTGAAATAGCGGCACTGGAGCACATCGACCTTCTTCTCTATCTGGCTTACTATCTTTTCAATAGTGTCCTTGTCACTCCATGCGGTTATGGTGTAACGGTGTATACCCTGAATTGACGATGCTGAAACATTGAGACTTTCAATGTTGACCTGACGTCGGGTAAATACTGCCGTGACCTGATTCAGTACACCTGCAATGTTTTCAGAGTGGACAATCAGCGTGTATAATGTCTTTTCCATCATCTCCATTTCTCATCAATGGTGAATATCATATGGTCAACCGGTTCATGACCGGGAATCATTGGCATCACATTCTCCTCATCAAGGACTATCGTCTCAAGTATGAAGGCTCCTGGAGCCGTTATCATGTCCGATATGGCCTGTGCAAGCTCACTGCGGTCCATTACACGGCGGAAGGGGATCCCGTATGCGCCGGCTATCATACTGATGTCGGGACTTGTCATGTGAGTGCATGAATACCGGCTTTCGAACATCATCTGCTGCCACTGGCGTACGTTGCCCAGATAACTGTTGTTCATTACGATTATCTTGACAGGAGCTCCGGTTTCCATGATAGTGCCCAGTTCCTGCATGTTCATCTGGAAACCTCCGTCTCCCTGGAACGAGAATACCATACGCTCCGGATCGCCGAATGCGGCGCCTATTGCGGCAGGCAGCGAGAATCCCATGGTTCCAAGTCCGCCCGATGTGATTATGCTTCGTGGAACCGAGTACTTGAAATAACGGGCTGCGAACATCTGGTTCAGTCCCACATCGGTTACAAGTGCGGCATCGGACGGAGCCTGCATGGCTACGGCATTTACGACTTCACCCATGAGAAGGGGACCTTCGCCCGGATATATGGCATGGTCAATGACCTTTTCATGTTCTTTCTGCGCCAATGGCTTGAATTCTTCAATCCACTCCTTGTGGCAGGCCCTGGATATGCGTTCCGTTATGAGCGCGAGAGTGCGGCGGCAGTCTCCGAGGACTGTAACATCGGGTTTCACGTTCTTCCCGAATTCCGACTTGTCTATGTCCAGATGTATGATCTTTGCCTGACGTGCGTAACTGTCGACTGCGCTGGTCACCCTGTCGTCAAAACGCATGCCCACGGCAATGAGAAGGTCACAGCGGTTGGTCATGACGTTCGGTGCAAGATTGCCATGCATGCCCAGCATACCCATGTTCAACGGATGGCCGGACGGCAGTGCCGACAGTCCCAACAGGGTGCGTGCGGCAGGTGCATCGGCTTTCTCAATGAATGCTTTGAGCTCATTTTCGGCATTACCCAGTTCAACTCCGTGCCCGACAAGAACCAGAGGTCTTGTGCTGCAGTCAATCAGTCTGGCTGCTGCTTCAATTTCACTCATGTCCGGTTCGGGTGACGGTATGTAGCTGCGTACGAAATCGATCTTTTCAGGGCTGTAATCAACGGTCTCGTTCTGGGCGGTCTTTGTGAAGTCAAGCACAACCGGACCGGGACGGCCGGACTGTGCAATGTAGAAGGCTCTTGCAACAGCCCATGGTATGTCTTGGGCGCGTCTTATCTGGTAGCTCCACTTGGTAATGGGCTGGGTTACACCTACAAGGTCAATTTCCTGGAAAGCGTCTGTACCAAGCGCGTCGGTCCCGACCTGTCCGGCAATGACTACTATGGGGGTACTGTCCAGCATGGCATCGCTGATACCGGTAAGCGTGTTGGTGGCTCCGGGACCGCTTGTGACTATTGCCACACCCGGTTTGCCGGAAATGCGTGCGTAACCCTGGGCTGCGTGTGTTGCGCCCTGCTCGTGACGCACCAGAATCTGTTTCAGATCGGACTGGTGGGAGAACAGTGAGTCGAACACCCTGATTATGTTTCCTCCGGGATATACGAAAGCCGTGTCAACACCCTGGTTGAGCAATGATCGGATAAGTGCCTCTGCGCCTGTAATCATGTTCGCCATGTGATTATTCTATTATTCTGATTCCACCCTTGTCCGCCGAACTTACCATGTTGGCGTAGGCCTTGAGACTCTTCGGGATCACGCGCTTGCGTGTGAGCGGGCGCATGGGTCTTGCCTCCAGCTCGCTGTCGCTGAGACGGACATTGATGCTGCGTGCAGGAATGTCTATGTCTATGATGTCTCCGTCAACGACCTTTCCGATGGCTCCACCGCTGGCTGCCTCCGGTGATATGTGACCTATGCTGAGGCCCGATGTCCCGCCGCTGAAACGTCCGTCGGTGATGAGAGCGCACTGCTTGCCGAGATGGCGTGATTTGATGTATGAGGTGGGGTAGAGCATTTCCTGCATGCCAGGTCCACCCTTCGGGCCTTCGTGGGTGATGACCACCACATCGCCTGCAACGACCTTGCCGCCAAGTATGCCGTCCACGGCATCTTCCTGGGAATCGAAGACCTTTGCCGGTCCTGAGAATTTCCATATGCTTTCATCGACTCCTGCGGTCTTGATTACACAGCCGTCAACTGCTATGTTGCCTTTCAGGATTGCCAGACCGCCGTCTTTGGAATATGCGTGCTGAAGGTCGCGTATGCAACCGTTCTCACGGTCGGTGTCAAGGCTGCCATACTTGCAGTCCTGTGCGCCTAGCGTGTTGCAGAAACGGTTTGCCGGGGCCGATGAATATATGCGCAGGGCTTCGTCTGCCGGTGCGGACTTTTCAATGCTGTATTCGTCGGTCAGCTTTGCATAATCCATTCCGGTAACGTTCATGGCCTTGTCACAGATGAGTCCGCCTTTCCTCAACTGCTGCATGATTCCAAGCACGCCTCCGGCGCGGCCCACATCCTGAACATGGTATTTCTGGGTGTTCGGGGCGACTTTGCAGAGACATGGCACCTTCCTGGAAAGACGGTCAATGTCGTCCATGGTGAAATCCACTCCCGCTTCATTCGCTACGGCCAGCAGATGCAGTACGGTATTTGTGGAACCGCCCATTGCGATGTCCAGCGCCATGGCATTCTCGAAAGCATGCTTCCTTGCTATGTTCAGGGGAAGCAGACTGTCATCGCCCTGCTCATAATAGGCTAGGGCATTCCTGACAATCAGTCTGGCTGCATCGCGCATAAGCCTGACCCTGTTCTCATGTGTGGCAAGGATGGTTCCGTTGCCGGGAAGAGAGAATCCCAGCGCTTCGGTCAGGCAGTTCATGGAATTGGCCGTGAACATGCCGGAACAGCATCCGCATCCGGGACAGGCACTGTCTTCGAGGCTGGCCATATCGGCATCGCTGACACTGTCATCGGCTCCTTTCACCATTGCATCGATAAGGTCGACATGCTGTCCCTTCCACTCGCCTGCTTCCATGGGGCCTCCGCTCACGAAAACGGTTGGTATGTTCAGGCGCATGGTGGCCATGAGCATTCCCGGGGTTATCTTGTCGCAGTTGCTTATGCAGACCAGAGCATCGGCCTTATGTGCATTGACCATGTATTCCACACTGTCGGCAATGATGTCACGTGATGGCAGAGAGTACAGCATGCCGTCATGTCCCATGGCTATTCCGTCATCAATGGCAATTGTGTTGAATTCGGCGGCATAGCAGCCAAGACGCTCGATTTCTGCCTTGACTATCTGTCCGGCTTCGTGCAGATGGGTATGTCCCGGCACGAACTGGGTGAACGAATTGGCTATGGCAATGATCGGCTTGCCGAACTGTTCCTTCTTCATGCCGTTGGCGACCCAAAGGGCGCGGGCTGCTGCCATTCGCCTGCCTTCAGTACACTGGCTGCTTCTGAGTGGAATTTTCATAATTGTCTTATATTTATTAGCAAAAAAGCCCTTCTCTTTGTGGAGAAAGGCCTTATCTCGTTTTGTCTGGATACTACTGCTGACGGATTCATTCCAATTCAATTAATTGACTGCAAAAATACTAATTTCTTTGAGCTTGTCAAACTTATAGCCATTATTATTAATGAGGTGCGGAGACCGTACCGCTTCTGGCGGCGGAGCGGAAACCGCCACGGCCGGTGTGGTGGGGATGGGACGGGCCGACTTTCCGTGACCGGCGTGCGCGCCACTGCGGCCGGGGCCGCGGAACTCGCTTACGCTCAGACAGCCGCGGCCCTTTCCGGCCTCCGTTCCTTCACGCTTTTCCGGTCACTCCACGATGGCCCGTCCCATTC
>JAZUEH010000146.1:0-22369 GCA_045640065.1 Bacteroidaceae bacterium | reverse complement strand
CAGCATAGAACCGGAAGTGTATGTTGCGCTTGCGGCAAGTTATGGTGACAGTGTGGTTGCAGTTGACAGGCTGTTGAGCGGTCGGGGCAGTCATGACCTTGACTTGAGACTCATCATGGATGACTCGCTGAAAATGTCTTCCCTGCGTTTTCAGGCTTCCTACATTGATGACAGTCGTGAGGGGATGGCGATCCTTTCCGGGCTGGATATGGTCCGATATCACCGTAAGTAATCTGATGATCCATGTTTCATGATCTGCGTCTGAACTCGGCGCAGATGATGGCTGTCGCTACGGCTACATTCAAGGATTCCGATGTCGGAGCACCTTTTGGCCAGTTTGGAATGAACAGTCTTCTGCTGACAAGGGACCTTATCTCCTGACTGATACCGTTTCCTTCGTTGCCCATGACAATTATTCCGTTTGTTCCTATATTGCAGGAATACATGTCATCTCCGTCAAGAAAGGTACCATATACCGGTACGCTTCCGTTTAAATGTGACAGTTCGTCGGCCAGATTGACATAATGGAGTCGGACTCTGCCCATGGCTCCCATTGTGGCCTGTACAGCTTTGGGCGCATATATGTCGGCCGTATCTTTGGAACAGATAATGTCGTCAATTCCGAACCAGTCGGCTATCCTGACTATTGTTCCCAGATTGCCCGGATCCTGGATGGCGTCCAGTGCCAGAACGAGCCCCTTCCGAGCAGCATCCGCTAATGAAAATTCATATTCGGGAATGGAGAATAGGGCAATGACATCCTGAGGAGTTGTAAGCAGACTTGTTTTCTCAAGTTCGTCACGGCTGATACGTTCAATGCGGTCTGCCTTGAAATGAGGGTGGTCATGAAGCCAACTTTCAGTAGCGGCCAGCAGACTGCAGTGGAAATGTCCATACAGATCGCCGACAAGCTTGTGCCCTTCGGCAACGAACAGACCTGATAGGGTACGGAACTTCTTATGTTGCAGACTTCTGATTGTCTTTATGTCATTCTTGCTTAACATATGTGGAATGGGTTTTCCTGGCTGTAAAGATAATCATTTTTCAGCATCTCTGCTTTGAGTCTAGTCGCACTTTCATTACATTTGCAGGTTAAAACGAATATACATGAGAAGACTGTCCGGAAAATTGGTCATAATGCTGTTCCTCCTTCTTGGAACGGTATCGTGTTCAGTTACCAAATTCGTTCCGGACGATTCGTATCTTCTTGATTGGGTGGAGATAGTTTCACAGGATGACGATGAAAAAAACTGGTCGCAGCTTTCAAAGTATTCGTCCCAGACTCCTAATACCAGATGGCTTGGAGTGGCAAGAGTCCCGCTTGGAATTTATTCTATGGCTTCGCGCAGACATCCTGATGCACCCGTCAGTTCGCTGCTGAGAAAAATTGGACAGGAACCTGTCGTGCTTGATGAACTGGGCGCCATGGCATCGGCCAAGGATATGGGGATGGCACTGGTCAATCAGGGGTATCTGAATGCAAGGGTGACGTCACAGTTCCAGTCGTTGGGCCACCGCAGGGCAAAGCTGGTATATAATGTGAATGCAGGCAGACTGTTCATCGTTGACGATATAAGGACTGTAGTCGGCAACAGTGATTTCGAAAAGATACTGGACGATAACCGTCAGTCGAGTCTGCTTGTAACCGGTATGCAGCTTAATTCTCAGTTGCTTGACCAGGAGCGTACCCGAATAGTGGAATTGGCTCACCGCAATGGTTACTATGACTTCAACAAAGATCATGTGTCGTTCATAGCTGATACTCTTGCCGGTAGTGATAGGGTGGGGCTGACCATGATGATAGACGGGCAGGGAACAGGACATGTCTATACGGTGTCAAAGGTCAATTATCTGCTTTCCTCGGGCGCAGACCGGGTGGAAGCGCTTATTGACGATGCAAACCGGCTTGATTTTGACGGATACAGCATATATTGGCCCAAGAATGAAAAGGAACTGGTGTTGAGACCCGGTGTCATTGCAAGTCATTCGTATATGCGTCAGGGGCAGGTATATAATACGGACACCATTTCGGCTTCATATCAGTCCCTCTCACGACTCGGACTGCTCAAATATTCGAATATCAGTCTTCAGCGCGATCCGGATTTCCGTGATGGCATAATTGCCAACGTATCGATGATGACCCGTCCAAAGCATTCCTTCCAGTTCGATGTGGAGGGAACCAATACTGCCGGTGATCTTGGGGCTGCGGCATCGACGTCATTCGTTGACCGTAATCTGTTCGGTGGAGCTGAACAACTGTCAGTAACGTTGCGTGGTGCATACGAGTCCATTTCCAATCTGCCCGGCTATACCGGTGATACCTATCTAGAATACGGTATCGAATCAAGCCTTTCTTTCCCGGAGTTTCTTATTCCGTTTATGAATCAGGAACGTCAGCGGCTCAGTCAGGCAAGTTCCCAGTTCAGTCTGAAGGCCAATGCCCAGCGCCGTCCTGAATTCCAGAAGACCATCTTCTCTGCAGGTTGGAGTTATGTGTGGGGTGATACATGGAATAATTCCCACCGCTTGGATGTGATAGACCTCAACTATCTGGTTGTTCCATGGATCTCATCCCATTTCCAGAAGGAATACCTTGATCAGATTACTTCCAACAAGTCAATACTCAAGTACAATTACGAGAATCTGCTCATTACGAAACTTGGATATTCCTTCTACAGGACGAACAGCCAGTCGTCCCAGCGTACAAGACAGGCATTCCAGTATTCGGTGAGAGCGGCTGTGGAGGCATCTGGTAATGTGCTGAATCTGCTTTCTCCATCATTGGGATTGGAGAAAAACGATAATGGCCAGTCACTGGTTATGGGAATTGCCTTTGCACAGTACGCCAAGCACGATTTCTCCTTTACGGCAAACTGGGCAGCAGGCCGCAACAGCAGTTTTCTGGCGCATACCGAGTGGGGACTGGCTGTTCCATACGGCAATTCTACCAGCCTTCCTTTTGAAAAACGATATTTTGCCGGAGGTGCCAATGGAGTCCGAGGCTGGGCTGTGCGTGAATTGGGACCAGGCGTATTTGGTGGAACAGACCGTACAATTGACTATATCCGTCAGTCCGGTGACATAAAGCTTGGGGCTAGTCTGGAATTCCGGAACAAGTTGTTCTGGAAACTGAACGGTGCTGTATTTGTTGATGCCGGTAATATCTGGACCATCAGGGAATATGCCGAGCAGCCGGGCGGCGTTTTCAAATTTGATGAATTCTATCGTCAGATAGCTGTGGCATACGGTCTTGGCATCAGACTTGATTTCAATTTTCTCGTTGTCAGACTGGATGGCGGCATGAAGGCCGTCAATCCGGCCGGTGCTACACAAAGGGACCGTATCCCGTTGACGCATCCTGATATGGGGCGTGACTTCGCATTCCATCTGGCTGTAGGTTATCCTTTCTAAAAGGTGCATGTAATATGAAAAAAGGAATAAAACAATATATAGATGAAAACTTACTTTATGAGTTTGTCAAGTGGAAGCAGCGGCAACTGCTACTATCTTGGCACAGACGAACATGCAATTCTGATTGATGCCGGCATTCCGGTAAAGCAGATCAAGACGTTTCTTAAAGCAGCCGGTCTGCAGTTTGAAAAGATCATGGCTGTGTTCGTGACACATGATCACGCAGACCATATCAAGGCCTTGGGAAATCTTGGCGAGAAATGTGCCATACCGGTATATGCCACACGCGAAACACATGCCGGTATCAACAACAATTACTGTATGACTGAAAAGTTGTGCAGCAGCGTCCATTTTGTTGAAAAGGAAAAGCAGTTCAGCTTCCATGAGTTTCTGATCACACCGTTCGAGGTGCCTCATGACGGTACTGACAACGTCGGTTATAAGATAGAAGTAGGTGATAAGGTGTTCTGCTTTGTCACTGACCTTGGTCATATAACGGAAACAGTGTCAAAGTATATTCTGCAGGCCAACTATCTCATCATGGAAGCCAACTATGACGAGGATATGCTTCGCATGGGCAATTATCCGCTGTTCCTGAAGAACCGCATTGTGAGTCCTCAGGGGCATCTGAGCAACAAGACTACAGCAAAGTTTCTGGCTCAGAACATGACACCTGAAATGAAGCACATCTGGCTCTGCCACCTTAGCGGAGAGAATAACCATCCTGAAATAGCATACAAGACGGTCGAGTTCGAACTTCGTGGAGTCGGTATTATCCCGGGAAAGGATGTGCAGCTGACGGCCCTCAAACGCACTACACCATCAGAACTATACGTGTTTGACTGAAGGATGATGCAATATGAAGGGTAGTACAAAAAGAAAAACTCAGGAAGCAATTCCTGAGTTTTTCTTTTTGTACGCGATCAGGGATTCGAACCCTGGACCCGCTGATTAAGAGTCAGCTGCTCTACCAACTGAGCTAATCGCGCAACTCCCTTTTCAAAAGCGATGCAAAGGTACAGTTTTCAGATATACCGGCCAAACAATTGGGGCACTTTTTTTCAAAAAAAATCAGTGCTTGTCTTCGTAGTGGTCGTAGACGCTCTTAGGTACCAGTTCAAGGTAGTCCAGACAGTACTGTGCTCCAGCCTTGTCAAGAATCTGCTTGAAACGCAGGTAGTAATCCATGTTGGAGTACATGAACTCGGTGGAGATTATGCATCGGCCCTGATGGTCCTCATCTCTGTGTGGCCTTTCATATTGGGTGATCTGAGAATCAGGCCCCTTCATCCAGCCACGGTTCTTCATTGACTTGTCAAGGGCGTCAATGGCTTCTTCGTCCTCGAGTTCATCATCCTTGATCCAGCCTACGGTGCTGTCATCAAGATTGACTCTGAGGTCAATGGGAAGTCCCAACGGCTTCCACATGTCATTCGTCACTTCACCGCCGGGTGCTGTGCTGGTCATATAGTACTGCACGATTCCACATTGGCTGAGTGCTCGGAACGACATTCTCAGCTGCCAGGTACCATCGTGTGGAACTGCCGGAAGCTTGACGTACATGTCGAACATTCCGTCAATGTCAACGGCATCGCCTTCATAGGTGTTTGTGGTCTTCTCAACGGGTCTCAACTGAATCCTGTAATCCTTGTTGATGGCAATGTAGTTCTCCGGATCCTTGAAGCCGATGGAACGGTTGCCGCTTCCCTCATACGGGTAAGCTCCACGGGCACCTGAATTGATGAAATCCGGCGACATTGTGCCGCAGTCGATTCTCAGACGGCGGTCCAACCATACTTCACGGACTTCATTATCATAAACCAGAATGTCGTCAATGTAATGGATAATGCCGTTCATGGCAAGCTGGACCACATCTCCCATTTCACCTGGTGTGAGAATTCTGATACCCTGTCTTGTCGGGCCGTCATAGTCGGTCGTGCCCTTTTCAACCTTCTTCATGCCGTTGATGTAGGATAACCTGCTCTTGACTTCGGTCGAGATTCTCATAAGTGAATGCGGGGCAAGCGGTGAGAAATAATCTTCGGGGTCAATTATGCCTGCATTGAAGAAATCCATAAGGTCTGAACGGGTATTGAAACTTCCGTAGTCAAGCTTGCATGGAAGAATGTGGTATGCAAGGAATCTGTTCAGGGAATTCCGTGGATCAGTAGGGTCGGTCACGTCCTTGGCATCGGGATAGACTTCGTCATAAACGTTCTTGGCATACTGCTCAAGGTCTTCAAGGCTGTGAATGTCATATCTGGCCAGAACCTCGTCCGGTTCAATGAATATGGTGAAACATTTCTTTCTCTTTTCCCAGTACAGCAACTGGTATTTTGTGTCACCCTTTGTCAGATAGACTCTGCTGGTCGAACCTACGGAATCAAGTCCTATGGTATAGCTGTCATCATAATACTCGTTCAGAATATCGTAGAATCCGCAGTATTTCAAAGCCTGGGCGAAAATCGTGGTTGCAGGATTATGGTCAACAAGGTCATAGACATAGTTTCCGGTAAAGTCTATGCACTTGTCGATGGTGTGGATGACACCGTTTTCGCAGGTGTCGTCCCTTTCGACAATATGCGAGAACTTGTTGATGCATCGCCTCAACGCGAAAATGGTGTCGTCGCCAACGACTTTGTTCTTGAGGGAGTCGAAACTGAGCATCAGATAACGGTCAAGCAGGTTGACCTTCGGGAATGCTCCCTCCTGCATTTCACCTACATAGCAGGTTATGTCCACCAGATGGTTGAATGCCAGTGAGTCGCAAAGGTCTTTAGGCAGATCGTCAACTGAACTGTAAACCACTCCGTCCTTTTCGCTCCTTTCCTTGAGGAATTCTTCAATGGCGGCATTGTAAGGGGCAAAACAGGTGTGGAATCCGTATGTCTGCAGTTCTGTCCACTGTCCAGAACGTTTCAGAACCTTGATGAATTCGCTGAAGTCGTCGGAACGGCTTTCCAGACGGCTTGCAATGCTGAAACCCGTGAACGAGTAATAGGTTCCGGGGTGCTGCTCCTCAAAGCATCCTGCAAACAGGGAAATGCATAGAGAGAACAGCAGAGTGGCCGTAATTTTGGATCGATTCTTGTAAAGCATTGATTGGTGTATTTAAGTTGTAGGAATTCAGATCAGTGCTTGTCTTCGTAGTTGTCATATACGCTCTTCGGGACAAGTTCCATGTAGTCGAAACAGTACTGTGCATCGGGCTTGTCAAGAAGCTGCTTGAAACGCAGGTAGTAATCCATGTTGGCGTACATGTATTCTGTCGATATGATGAGACGGCCCATGTGGTCCTGTGAACGGTGGGTTTCGGCATTGCATGTCGTCTGGGAATCGGGACCTTTCATCCAGCCGCGGTTCTTCATTGACTTGTCAAGGGCATCAATGGCATCATCGTCTTCCAGATTGTCGTCACTTATCCAGCCAACGCTCGGGTCATTCAATTCAACACGCAGGTCGCAGGGAAGTCCAAGCGGAACCCACATGTCATGGGTCAGTTCGGCACCCGGTGCGGCCTTTGCCATATAGTATTGGACAATACCGCAGTATTGTGTCAGGGCGCGGAATGAAACGCGCAGCTGCCAGGTTCCGTCATGGGGAACGGGAGGAAGCTTGACATACATGTCGAAGAGACCTTCAATGTCAACAGCATCGCCTTCATAGGTATAGGTATCATCGTCAACGGGACGCAGATGAATCCTGTAGTCGCTGTTGAAGGAGTGGAAACCTGCCGGATCCTTGAATCCGATGCTGCGTTTGCCGCTGCCCTGATATGGCTGTGCTCCGCGTGCACCCGATGTGATGAAGTCCGGTGAAAGTGTTCCGCAGTCGATTCTCAGACGACGGTCAAGAATGTAGTCGCGGACATTGCTGTCATACACCAGAATGTCATCGATATAATGGATCATTCCGTTCATTGCTATCTGGTTGACATCCTTCATGTCGCTGCCCTTGATCACAAGAATGCCGCGCTGTTTCTCTCCCTTGAAGACGGTACTGCCGTTTCCTTCCTTCCAGAGCCTGTTGATGTAGACGTTCTCTGTGCCATCCTCAATGTCAGTCGATATGCGCAGCATGGAACTTGGGGCCAGAGGCGTGAAGTAATCCTGCGGGTCATAGGAGTTGACATGGAACATGCTGATCATGTCCTTTCTGGTGTTGAAATTGTCATGACCGGCTACAAAGGGAAGAATGTGGTATGATATGAATCGGTTTAGCGAATTCCTGGGGTCTGTCGGGTCAGTAACATCGGCAGCGTCAGGGTAAATGGGGTCATATACCTGCTTGGCATATGCCGCCAGGTCATCAAGATCCATGATTCCACGGCTGTTGAACAGGCTGTCCGGCTCGACAAAGATTGTGAAACCGACCTTCCTCTTCTCCCAATATTCAAGGATGTAGTCTCTTGATGATGCATGCAGATGGACACGGCTGGCGCTTCCTACCGAGTCAAGGCCCACATGGTAGTCTTCATCGTAATACTCGTTCAGCCTGTTCCTGAGTCCGCAGTATTTGATGGCCTGTGAGAATATTGATGTTTCCGGATTGTTGTCCAGAAGGTCATAGACGTAGTTGCCGGTAAAGTCAATGCAGTGGTCAATGGTGTGGATCACACCGTTCTCGCATGTGTCGTCCTTTTCCACTATGTGCGAGAATTTGTTGATGCAACGCAGCAGGGTCAGTGTGGTGTCGCCATCTTCGACCTTGGTCTTCGAGTCAAAACTCAGCATCAGATAACGGTCAATGAGGTTGACTTTCGGGAACGTGCCTTCGGCCATTTCGCCCACGTAGCAGGTAATGTCCACCAGATGGGTATAGACAAGTGAGTCGCATACGATCTTGGGCAGATCTTCGACAGAGTTGTATGTTACTCCATCCTTGATGCTGCGTTCTTCAAGGAACTGCCTGACAGCCTCGTTGTACGGAGCAAAGCAAGTGTGGAATCCGTAAGTCTGAAGCTCGGTCCACTGGCCGGAACGTTTCAGCGCCTTGATGAATTCGCTGAAGTCTTCGCTTCGGCTTTCCAGCCGGTCGGCAATGCTGTAGCCGGTAAACGTGTAGTATGTACCGGGATGCTGCTCTTCAAAGCATCCGGAAAACAGGAATACGCATATCAGCAATGACAGGCCATGGGTGATTCCGGATGAAAATCTGTTTGACTTGAACATGTTGGTTTTGGTTTTGGGGGTGGGTATCTCTATTTGCTTATTTCTCTTTTGCCTAGAATTTGAAATATGATTTTGCGTTGTAATAAGAAATGTCTTCAATCATCTGTCCGATGCGTTTCATCTGGCTTGCCGGCAGTTCGCCGCTTTCGACATCGGCTCCTATAAGGTTGCACAGAATACGGCGGAAGTACTCATGTCTTGCGTACGAGACAAATGAACGGCTGTCAGTAAGCATGCCTACGAAACGTGACAGCAGACCCTGGCTGCTGAGGGCGTTCATCTGCTGCTCCATACCGTTCTTCTGGTCAAGGAACCACCAGCCTGCGCCAAGCTGCATCTTGCCGGGGGTGATACCGTCCTGGAAGTTTGCCAGGGTGGTGGCCAGCACTTCAAAGTCGGCAGGATTCAGGTTGTATACAATGGTCTTGGTGAGCTTGTCCATGCTGTTCAGACGGTCAAAGTAGCGGTTCATGGCCTTTGCCGTGTGGACCTGGGTCATTGAGTCGAAACCGGTGTCCTTGCCTATGAGTGAGAACATCTTGGAGTTCTGATTGCGGATTACGCTGTAGTGGAACTGCTGGGCAAAGCCGCTGTCTGCATCCATCTTGCCGAATTCGAGAAGCATGGCGCTCTTGAACTTCCTGGTTTCAGCATCGGTCAGAACAGTACCTCCTGTGACTTTCCTGAAGATTTCATCAAGCTCTCTCGGTGTGAAGTCATCGGCATAGAACTCTTCCATACCATGGTCGCTCAGACGGCATCCGGCCTGCTCGAAGTATTTGTGGCGGACCTGAAGTGCATTGACAATGTCGTCGAAGCAGTTTATGCTTACACCGCTGACTGTCTCCAGCTTCTCCAGGTATTCGGTGTAGGCTTTCGGATTCTCAACGGCCATGGCCATGTCCGGACGCCATGTGGGCAGGACCTTGACCTTGAAACCGCTTTCCTTTATCTTCCGATGGTACTGCAGCGAATCAATCGGGTCGTCTGTAGTACAGACCGTTTCAACATTGTAGCGCAGCATGAACTGGCGTGCGCTGTATTCCGGACTCTGAAGCTTCTCGTTACACTCGTCAAAAATCTCTCTGGCTGTTTCCGGACAGAGAATCTTATCTATGCCGAATGCGGTTTTGAGTTCAAGGTGAGTCCAGTGATAGAGCGGATTGCGCATGCAGTAGGGCATTGTCTGGGCCCATTTCTCGAATTTGTCCCAGTCATCGGCATGACCTGTGATGAATTCTTCCGATATGCCGTTGGCTCTCATGGCGCGCCACTTGTAATGGTCACAGCCAAGCCACAGTTCGGTAATGGAGCGGAACTTGTGGTCTCCTGCTATTTCGCTGGGGTCCAGGTGGCAGTGGTAGTCAATGATCGGCAGACCTGCTGCATGATTATGGTAAAGCTCACGTGCAGTCTGGGACTGCAGAAGAAAGTCTTCGTTTATGAATGGTTTGTCTGTCATATTCTGGTTATGTCTTTATTGAACAAGTCTTGCTATGTGTCGTTCCAGCAGGTTTTCAAGAACCTGGCTTCCAATCACCTCACTGTCATTTTCCAGCGCGCTGTAGAATTCGTTCCCGTACTCTGCTGCAATCTTGTAGCTTACATGGACCAGCTGGCGGAAATCGGGATTGTACATGGGGTCCTGGCGGTTGTGCCTGAGTGTCCTGGCGTAATCCTGTCCGGTCCATGATTCTATGGTGTCGGCACTTGGAAGTTTCTTCGGGTCAATGTCAATGACAGTGGCGTAGGGCTGGCAGAGCTCGTCCATACGACCCAGTGCGCTTATGGCAATGTCCTTGGCCATACGGAGTGACTTCTCACCGCCAAGTGCAAGGCCGATGTTTTCCTCAAGCCAGGTGGTGCCTGCAGTCTTGATGTGGATTCCCTTGCCGTATTTGCGGATAAGACGTCCCATGATGGGGTAGATCGAGAACTTGTCGCTTCCGGAATGGATGCTCAGCTTGAGTCCTGCCGGAAGTCCGAATTCCTTGATGGCATAATCTATGACAAGCAGGTCCTGCTCGAATTCCACTGCAAACTGCGATGTGTCACCTACGTATTCGACACCCTTGTTGAAACGGCCGGTAAACTTCGGGGCAATGGTCTGGAGCGGAATGCCCTGGCCGGCCAGAGCACTGAGAATGAAGAACATCTCGATTGGAGTCTGTGGGGCATCGACCTCATCCATGGAAACCTCGGTGACGAAATTGTCCGGGCCCTTGGCCTGTTCTATGTGACGGTAAATGACGCCTGCCTGAAGTGCGGCATAGAGATATTTGTCCGCCATGAGCTCAAGAAGACTGCGGTCAACGCTGAACGGCTGTTCAATTCCGGGAATCTGCAGGCTGCCGCAGTATTTCATGTTGGCTTCAACGAACGCATCGGCCTGAGCCTTATCAGCCGGCTTTCCTATGTAGTCGGCCACGTCAATGGTGAAGAAGTCCGATGCTTCGATGAACTTGTCGACATTGCCCATGTTGATATGGTCAGCATCGACGAAGTAAGGCTTCGTGTAACCCAGGGCACGGACGGCGGCATCGGCCTCCATGCGCGTCTCAATGGGACTTGTGCCTACAATCTGGTGCTCGCGGTTGGACTTGTTCCACACCGGAACGAAATCCATTGAATATTTTTCAGATGCCTGTATGAGTGCGCGTAGCTGTGCCTCTCCTTCGTGTGAGAACCGGTCTCCGATTCCGAACGAATATTTCCCCAATTCTTTCATTTCAACTGTATTTTCAGAAAGTTCAATATAAAAGCGCGTAAATATACATTAATAAATGATAATCTGCGCTATATTTGCCTCAAATTTTGAACTGCAATGAAATACTCGTTTGATGATTTGAAGGGCCGTAACTGTGTTATTACAGGCGGCTTCGGTGTGATCGGTATGGCCCTGACCCGTGGCCTGGCCCAGGCTGGTGTGAATCTGGCAGTTATTGGCCGTAATCCTGCAACTGCAGACAAGGCAAAGGCAATAGCACAGGAGTTCGGAATCAAGTGTATAGGCATTTCGGCCAGCGTGACAGAGAAGGCACAGCTCGAGAAGGCCCGTGAACAGATACACGAGCAGCTTGGACGCATTGACATTCTCATAAACTGTGCCGGAGGCAACTCCCCCAAGGCAACGTGTAAGGTGGAACAGATGTCAAAGGCCGATGATCTGGCCGACACATTCTACGGACTTGACATGGCCGGATTCCATGATGTGTTCGATCTGAATTTCATAGGCACCCTTCTCCCTACAATGGTGTTCACCCAGGATATGATTGAAGCCGGCAAGGGTAATGTTCTGAATATCTCGTCAATGAACTCGATACGTCCCCTGACCAAGATTCCTGCATACTCGGCCGCAAAGGGTGCAATCAACAATTTCACCCAGTGGTATGCAGTACATGTGGCTCAGACAGGAATCAGGTGCAATGCCATTGCGCCAGGATTTTTCCTTACAAGCCAGAACCGTTTCCTGCTGACTGACGAGGAAACCGGCGAACTCAAGCCACGTGGAAGGAAAATCATAGCCAACACCCCGACTCACCGTTTCGGTGAACCTGAGGAGATAGTCGGAACAATGCTCTATCTGCTGTCAGACATTTCATCGTTCGTGACAGGTGTCGTCATTCCGGTTGATGGCGGATATGCCGCTTTCGGAGGCGTCTGATTGATTGGTGGCAGAGCCACCAGACTGGAACCTACGCCATGTAGGTTCCAGATACCGTTTCTCCTCCGTGCCCGGTCCAGTTGGTGTGGAAGAATTCTCCGCGCGGCTTGTCGGTGCGTTCGTAGGTGTGGGCTCCAAAGTAGTCACGCTGTGCCTGAAGCATGTTGGCCGGCAGACGCTCGCTGCGATATCCGTCATAGTATTCAAGACCTGCTGCAAGGCATGGTACAGGAATGCCGTTGACAATGGCCTGGGCCACCACATTACGCCAGCTCTGCTGTGACTGTGCCAGCTTCTCCTGGAAGAATGAGTCCATCATGAGGTTGGCCAGTTCCGGATTCTTGATGAATGCGTCCTTGATCTTGCCCAGGAATACGGAACGGATAATGCATCCGCCTCGCCACATCAGGGCAATGCCGCCGTAGTTCAGGTTCCAGCCGTATTCCTTTGCTGCTGCGCGCATCAGTGCGTAACCCTGTGCGTATGAAACCACCTTGGCTGCGAACAGGGCCTTGCGCAGGTCTTCGAGGAATGCCTTGCGGTCGCCTGTGAACTTTGCCTTTGCCGGTCCTTCAAGAACCTTGCCGGCTGCAACGCGTTCTTCCTTCTGGGCCGACAGACAGCGTGCGAATACGGATTCGCCTATCAGTGTCAATGGAACACCATGGTCAAGTGCTGCAATGGCAGTCCACTTGCCTGTGCCCTTCTGGCCTGCGGTATCAAGAATGTAATCTACAACGTACTTGCCTTCATCGTCCTTCTTGGCAAGGATGTCGCGTGTAATCTCAATGAGGTATGAATCAAGGTCTCCGCGGTTCCACTCGGCAAATGTCTCGTGCATTTCCTGGTTGGTCATGCCAAGATATTCCTTCATGATCTGATAGCACTCGCAGATGAGCTGTATGTCACCGTATTCGATTCCGTTATGGACCATCTTGACAAAGTGTCCGGCACCGTTCTCACCGACCCAGTCGCAGCATGGGCTGCCGTCTTCGACCTTGGCGCAGATGCTCTGGAAAATGGGCTTGACAATGGGCCATGCTGCAGGGCTTCCGCCAGGCATCATGCTGGGACCCTTCAGGGCACCTTCCTCACCGCCTGAAACGCCTGTTCCAATATAGAGCAGACCCTTGCTCTCAACGTAAGCGGTACGGCGTGCGGTGTCTGGGAAATGGGTGTTACCACCGTCAATGATGACATCGCCCGGTTCGAGCAGGGGAATGATCTTGTCAATGAAATCGTCAACTGCCTGACCGGCCTTGACCATGAGGAATACCTTGCGGGGACGCTCCAGCGACTGGATGAAGTCTTCAAGACTGGTGGCTCCGTATATGTTCTTGCCCTTGCCGCGGGCGTTCATGAAATTCTCCACCTTCGATACTGTGCGGTTGAAAACGCTTACACGGAATCCCTTGCTCTCCATATTGAGAACCAGATTCTCACCCATAACTGCAAGGCCAATGAGGCCGATATCCGATTTCTTTTCCATCGTCTTTTGAAATTTTCTGCAAAATTAGGAATAAAAGTTCAGTTCACTTGACCGTAACCGTAAGTTTGTTGAGGCATGATTCGTCGCTTGAGGGGCCGTACAGCACCTCGTACTTGCCTGGAATGGGCCTCATTATGTTAAGGTTGGTGTCAAACCATTGGAAACTGTCCATGCCCAGTTCAATCTGGACCTTGCCGGTCTTGCCGGCCGCTATCTCAGCACGCTTGAATCCGCGCAGGGCATACTTGGGACCTTCAGTATCGCCAATGCGGCGTATGTATACCTGAACCACTTCACTGCCGTCTAGCTGACCCTTGTTCGTAACCGGAACGGTCAGTGTAATGGTCCTGCCATCGCTTATCTTCTTTGAGCTGAGCTTGCCCTTGCCATACTGGAAAGTGGTGTAGCTCAGTCCGTAACCGAACGGGAACAGCGGCTTTTCAGTCATGTAACGGTAGGTGCGGCCCTTCATTGAATAGTCCTCGAAGTCAGGCAACTGGTCTGTGCTTGCATAGAATGTCACGGGCAGACGGCCTCCCGGATTGTATTCGCCCATAAGAACCGATGCAACCGCGTTGCCGCCCTCCTCACCCGGGTACCAGGCCTGAAGTATGGCATCGCAGTAGGGGGCGACATCGGCCATACCCATAGCCGATCCGGAATAGTTCACGAACACCACCTTCTTGCCTGCGTTCTTCAAAGCCTGGATGAACTCCACCTGAACCTGAGGCAGTTCAATGGCAGTACGGTCACCGCCCTTGAAGCCGGGTATGCTGACCGGCATCTCCTCGCCCTCGAGCGATGGGGCAATACCGCCGGCAAAGACCACCACATCGGCTTCGGCAACGTTTCTGGCGGTCTTTTCGGCACTTACCACCTCTTCTACACCAAGGTCGAAACTCAGGGCTGCCTGACCGCGCTGGCATGAGTATGAAATTACAATCTCATATTCCTGGCCAGCCTTTGCTGCAATGGTGTGGACCTTGCGCATGTCATTGCCGCCACGTCCCTGAATGCGTACCCTTTCGCCGTTAACGGTAATCTGGACATTGCCCTGATTCTTCAGATACAGGGCTACATCGCCATCCTCGACGGCTCTGAAGGTGCCTGTATACCTGGCGGCAAAGTCAGTCAGATTGACATTGGGTGCAAATACGGTGGCTCCTGCAGTCGTGAAGTTCAGTGGGGTGGAGTTGTGGCGCAGCACATCGGGCTCACCCTGGGCGCGGGCATTGTTCCAGTACTCGGCGTCAAAGCCCTGCTGACCGCCAGCACTGCACTGTGCGAACAGACTGCGCAGGGAAAGCGACTGGAGGGCGTAGTCGCAGCCGTGGTCATATATCACATTGCCAAGACGGTCGTTCATTGCGGCAAGCAGAGTGACCGTATGGCTTGGAGTGCCGTTGTAGTTGCCCCACTGCATGACTGAATCGTTCGCGTTCGGACCTATAACTGCAATCTTCTGACTCTTGTCCAGAGGCAGGACTCCGTTGTTCTGCAGCAGCACCATGCTCTCCTGGGCCATCTTGAGCGACAGGGCGCGGTGTTCCTTGCTGTCAACTACCGAATAGGGAATGCTGTTCCATTCAACGTCTTCAGGATCGTCCATCTCGCCCAGTTCGTAACGGGCAGTCATGAGGCGGATGAGCGAACGGTCAACATCGGCTTCACTTATCAGTCCGTCAGCTACGGCCTGGGGCAGATTGGCGTATGAACTGCCGCATTCCAGGTCCGTTCCTGTGATTACGGCTTTCGAGACAGCATGCTTGGCATCGGGTTCGGTATTATGGTGTCCCTCCTGGAAGAAGTCGTTTATGGCCCAGCAGTCCGATACCACAATGCCCTTGTAGCCCCATTCGTCGCGCAGTATCTGCTGGAGCAGACGGTTGCTGCCGCAGCACGGCTCGTCCTCGTAACGGTTGTAGGCGCACATTACCTCCTTGACCCCGGCTTCCTGCACAAGTGCCTGGAATGCCGGCAGATAGGTTTCGCGAAGGTCGCGCGGATCAATGTCCTCGGCATTGAACACATGGCGGTTCCATTCCGGACCGCTGTGCACCGCAAAGTGCTTGGCGCAGGCGTGCAGCTTGTCATATTTGGAGTCCGATGGCCCCTGCAGTCCGTTCACGACCGACACGCCCATGCGGCTGCTCAGGAACGGGTCCTCGCCGTATGTCTCCTGGCCGCGTCCCCAGCGCGGGTCACGGAAAATGTTCACGTTCGGTGTCCAGAAGGTAAGTCCCTGATAACGGTTGAGCTTGCCGTTCTGACCGAACTGGGCGCTCTTGGCACGGGCCTCGTCACTTACAGCGGTGAACACGTCAAGCAGCAAGGCATCGTCGAACGATGCTGCCATGCCTATGGACTGTGGAAATACTGTGGCCAGACCGGCGCGACCCACACCGTGAAGCGCCTCGTTCCACCAGTCGTATGCCTTGATTCCGAACTCCGGTATGGCGGCCGATGAGTTCTGCATGAGCGAAGCCTTCTGCTTCAAGGTCAGGCGGCTCACCAGATCGGTGGCGCGCTGTTCGGGTGTCAGTGATTTGTTCTTGTAGTCCTGTGCATGGACAGGCATCAGTGTCAGAATGGAAACACTCAGCAGTGTCAGGGTCTTTCTTTTCATACTATTGTGGTCTATATATCTGCAAAAATACACTTTTTTTCTATGTGGTTGGTTCTCTTGTCGTTATATATTGGCTTTTGTATCGATGGAAGGGTGCTGGTGCGGGGTGAATCGATGGAAGGATGCCGGTGCGGGGCGTGCGCTCCATGGCCTGCTCCTGCGGCCTTTCAGGCTGAAACGCGGAACTCGCGGCTCTGCCGCTCAGACAGCCGCGTTTCTTCACGCCTGAAAGACCTTGTCGCTTGACGGCCATTCCACGAAACACCCCGCACCGGCACCCTTCCATCTGGCAGAGGTCCGATTGGGGCCCGTGTCCCGTGTCCCGTGTCCAGTGGCCCGTGTCCAGTGGCCCGTGCCTTGTGGTCCGTGCCTGGCTACAGCTGCACTGCCAAACCTGCAGCCATATGCCTCCTATGGCCGTTTTCCTGCAGGTTTGGCAACGAAAATGGCCAAAACAGGCAAATTCATGGCCAAACCTGCAGAGAAACCGCGCGACAAATCATTCTGATTGCAGGTTTGGCAACATTAATCTTCGTCTTCCGTAAACTGTTCGGTTTGTAAAATCTGCAAGAATTCTGTAGTTCTTTCGCTTAGAAAATCTTGTATCTTTGACTTCTGAAACAGCTCTTTCCATGATCCCTGAGGCCGCAAGATGTTGTGAATTGCTTAGAAAATCTTGTATCTTTGACTTCTGAAACAGCATGATCTTCCGGGCATCGGCTCTGGTCAGAGTTGTGAATTGCTTAGAAAATCTTGTATCTTTGACTTCTGAAACAGCACTATGGCAAATTCAAACAAGACAGAGAGTGTTGTGAATTGCTTAGAAAATCTTGTATCTTTGACTTCTGAAACAGCTCCTTGCCTTCGGCCTCGAAGGTCTTGTCGTTGTGAATTGCTTAGAAAATCTTGTATCTTTGACTTCTGAAACAGCCTGTCCATTAATTTGAATTAACGTGAAGTGTTGTGAATTGCTTAGAAAATCTTGTATCTTTGACTTCTGAAACAGCGTCCCATTCACCACGGTGCTGCTTCCGCAGGTTGTGAATTGCTTAGAAAATCTTGTATCTTTGACTTCTGAAACAGCTCATTCGGGCGCTCTCCATGACGGAGTGCTGTTGTGAATTGCTTAGAAAATCTTGTATCTTTGACTTCTGAAACAGCACAGTCTGTGCAATTGTGTGATAGACAATGTGTTGTAGCTGTTTCTTGAAAATAAAATCCAGCCTTTAAAAGCTGGATTTTATTTCTTTATTACCATGATTTCAAATTCAAAACAATTCCAATTGTTGACCGGCAGCTTTCTTCTGATCTTCTTTCCGACCGATGAAAAGTTCTATAGAGCCGAATTGTTTATCGGTAATGCTAAAAATTCCCACCTTTCCTTTTTCGGGTAGGAATGAACGGACACGCTGCTTGTGAACTTCTGCATTTTCTGCACTGGCGCAATGGCGGACATATATTGAGAACTGAAACATGGTAAATCCATCGTTTTGCAGGTTCTTTCTGAAATCGATATAGGCTTTTTTCTCTTTCTTGGTTTCTGTCGGCAAATCAAAAAGGACAAGCACCCACATTACGCGATATTCGCTGAATCTGTCTAGATTCACTTTATATTGTTATTTCAGGATATACTATTTTCCTTGATTCTCCGGAAAAGCAGCGATAAACCGAAGCTGTAGTCTGTCCTACTGCAATCATCAAAGGACTGCGTTGTCCAGAGATTATCACATCCAGCACTGGAATAGAAAGGAGTGTCTGTTTGATCTCCTTAGTAATAGATGTAATGTCAATGCCGCTATCAACCAAATCAATTACCAACTTGTCAACATATGGTCGATACGGCTCCATTATATCATCGGCAAGGCAATAAGCATTATATCTGTTGTGGTGATGAATACCAAGAGTAGGCAACAATCCACTTGACACAAGACTACGGGCAACTACAGCACGCAAAATGGCATAGCCGTAGTTCAATAGATTGTTTGGAGGACATCCATCTTTGTCACGGGTAAAGGATGTTATGGATGGGAAAATACATTTCCAATAATACGCTGCTGCACGCGCTTCAAGATTGTCTGAATCACCACTCTTTACATCGGACGCCCAAACCATCATGTTCCTGATTTCAGTCCCACGGCAGGATTTAAGGATGGCAGCCTGATTCCGTATCTTATATTGAATGGTCTGTTGCCAAAGTTGCTTCTTCAGTGGCAATGATGAACCAATCTGATCCCGGAAACGCTCACTTTGAGTGGTGTTCCCTGACAATGGTAGCATAAGACCAATTGGCAGATGGTCGGAATTACATGATATGACAGCACAATTATTATCCAACAATTCTTCTATCACACCCTGTGTGATGGTAATCTGCTTATTGTCAAGGACGATGACTCCAATATCTTCTATCGGAATTGTCCTGACTGAATCCTGCTTTACGAAATCTGGAAGATTGCTTTTTTCAATTTCAGGCAATTTTATTACCAATTGAGAATTTTGCACTGACAGATATGCAGGATTGCTGAAACACAAGGTACGCTTAATCATTTGCTGTTCAATATGTTTCCCAATCTGTCAACCGTTAGCGGCACACAAGAGTCTTTTATCATATCCCCTCCAATTGAACGCGCCATTTTATTTAGTGGAGAAAACTCCTTTTTATCAACAATGATAGAAGCAATATAATATGCGACAAAGAAGCAATCTGTACTTGTGCAACTTACCATCTTGTATATCCGGCTCTTGTCAATCGGTTCTGACAAATGCCCATCTTCTATTTCGTCTGGCGTTGGAACATATACCAGATCATTTGGTGACAGCCAGAATAGCAGCTTGTCGCCATTTTCGTTAACTTCTGGAACGGGTTTCAAATGCTGTTTCAATCTCTCTACAGCAATGTTTAGCGGAATTGTGGCAAATGACCTGCCAAGTATAGTTCTTCCGGTTTCCTTATCAATAGTTTCCTTCTGATAAATGGCAAAAAACAGATTGGTACCCTTTGCCGCTTCCACATATTTGGATTTCTTGTTTCCCGTCTGACCGATAGCAAACTTTTCGGCTTTTTCATATTTTCGAACCTTGTATATAGGTTTATGCGCCACTCCATCATTCAGTTCAACAATGTCTCTGTTCATGCGGTCGATGCCATCTGGACTGAAAGCCAGTTCGGGGTCATTGTTGTTGCGCCTCAGATGGGCTAAGAGAATTTTCTGAATACCGGTATCTGTCACAGAACCCAGAATGGTCTTTTCGTCAAAGCTTGTATCCAACGACTTCCTGGTTGCGAAATAGCGGTCATTCGTATCATTCGTGAAATAGTAAACTTCTATTCTGTTCGCAATAGTTGAATCAGATTCAAGTTCCTTCTTGATTGTCTTGGTATCAAGTCCAGCTTCCTGCATGGCCAATACTCTTTGTTTGAAATTACCATCAACTATCATCGAAGGTTTCTTCAAAGCATCGGACAGTGATACCATCTTCTTTAGTTTCAGATTGACGAGACCGAACACTGTGTCTTTATGCATCGATTTGCGAACAGCCATATTGTCGCCAGAAGTTTGCTTGGTCAGCACTTTCTTACCATTTTCGTCATAGTGCTGATATGTGTTTGTGGCTTTGTTGACCACGCGCAGATTCTGTTTGAAACTGACAACAATTTCATTCAGTACAGACTTGGTGTCGGCAGCAAATGTCGGCCATGGCTTTAGGAATTCTCTAGCAACATCAATCGTTTTCTTCTCTCCTCCACGTTCAACTACAACAGGTTCGTATCTGCGTAATTTGCGTGACAGCTGATATCTGTTTGCATTGTTCTTGGACATTGCAGCTTCGTTGTTCAACAGATTGATGTGGTCACGTGTGGTACATGCTATGACAATTGCGTCCATTGCATGGTGACGATGGTCGATTCGTTTCTTGTTGAAACCTTTTGAAAGTTCAAGTGGCATGGCCGGGATTTCGTGTCCCTGCTGGCTGATGGCAGTGAAGCAGTCGCGTCCTGTGATTTCGTTCATTCTTTTGAAACGAGGGAGAATGATGGAATTCCAAACATCATTCACACCCCAATCCTTTTTTAATTGATCTGTAATCTGTCCATTTGATGGAATAAGATTCTTGGAAATGGCTTCTGGCTCATACTCTCCATTTTCCAATTTCTCTCTGACAATGTTTGACAGTAGACTTTTGATGTACTTGCTTATATAACGGCTGTCGTTCATTTGTCTCTCAATGAACTGGTCTGGAATGTCATCCATTAGCAGTTTCTTCAGTTTTGTGCCTGAATAATGCTGTTTGACAAATTCTTCATATGCCTGTACCGAGAATATTTCCACTGGTCTGTCAGACATTGAAATCTGAACTTTCTGCCCGGCGTGGTTCTTGATGAATTCATATCCAAGCTGCTTGTCCTTAAGCTTATTCACCTCGGATTCACAGATAACCTTGTTGGTGAAGGAATCGTCAAAATATCTGGACTGCGGAATCACGTGTTCAATCTCATATGCCGATGTGAACAGTTTTGCCAATGGTATCACACTGCCAGTATATGGAGAAATATATTTTTGTTCAAGCCACAATTTATATCTCAAGACATCTGAATGTGAAGGCTGTGCTGTTGTGGACATTTTGTGAATAAATTCATATTCAGAGTCTTCCTGTTTCAAATTGGAAAGAGCATAGTCTTCATAAATTCGAAGAATGTCCTGTTGAGTTGGTGAGAATGGTCTTACCCCTTCGATATTATAATCCGGATTGGCAAATTCAGCGAGAAGAGTCTTGATTCGCAGATTTGTGTTCTCATTGGCAATATTCTGCTGAGACATTTTTTTGCGCTTGTCAGCAGGATTTTTTATTTCACGACCCATTTCCACGTGAATTTCGTCAATGCTGCCTGTTCGCTTCCAGATGTCACGGACTGTCCTGAGGGTTTCAAGGATAATCTGCTCAACAATAGGATTGCGTAATGAATATTGTTTGAATTCTTTCAGGAACGAATCAATGTCAGCCGGACTATCCCATTTTGTTGCATCACCTGCTTCTGAATGCCGGTTGTACACAATATAACTTGCAAGCCATACAGGTAGTCCACGGAAATCGGATTCTTCTTTTAGTCTTATTGTCTGTTCACGGACTTTCTGCTTGATTGATTCATCGAATTCCCCTGTAATGAGTCTGTCAATTCTTTGTCTGGTTTTTGAATCTATGTTATCAAAGTTCCAGTATTTGCCCATACGCATCAGCGGAAGCAATCTTTTTATTGCCTTTTCGCTATAAGCACCATATTCACTGGAATATGGCTTCATTTTTGAAAAGACAGGAGCGAATGTTTCACCCAACTGGTTTTTCTGGGCAAACTTTGACAATGCTTTTTCAAGTTCCTGTTTGTCGTTAACTGAATATAATATGTGCCATAATCCGAGTTCCAAATCTGAAGTAAGGCATTCTGTTGGGATATTGGCCTTTTTAAATGCTGACACCATCGAAGATCTGGTTTCGTTACATGGGTATTCCTTATCTTCAACATAATTCCATCTGTAAGGATAGAGGGAATCTTTTCCTTTAGGTTTCTTTATGTTGAAGTGTTTTCCCAGTAACGTGTCTTGTGAAATTGATGAACGTTCGTTTAGAAAATCGTATAAAGCTACAAAATCCTCTTCAGAATGAAGAAATTCATTTGTGACATCCACATCCGTGCAAAGGCGTCCGTTGACCGTCTTAGTCCTCTCGTAAATCTTGAGATTGCGTATGAACTGCCATAATCTGAATTCCTGATATAGCGGATGGGATTTTGGTATACATTTGATCGGCGACTTTTTCAAATCTCCGTTTTGTGAGTCTTTGAACACATTATACTCGTATGGGCAGTTGCTGATTAAAGACTTTTTGCTCTTAAGTGGTCTCTGATAAAAAATGATGTCGTTAATGAACAGATATGCAAAATCTTTACCGATGAAGAGATTCCTATGGGCTTCATTGTGTGGGTACAACTCTTCAATGCATTTTGCCAAGAGTTC
>JAZUEH010000145.1:0-31329 GCA_045640065.1 Bacteroidaceae bacterium | reverse complement strand
CACCCCATACGCACGCTGTCCCGCATTGAGGCCATACTGGACTCTGACCCGGCGGCAGCCCAGGCCAGCCTTGACAGCATCGATGCCACCACCCTGAAGGGACAGCATCTTGCCCGGTACGCCATGCTCAAGACCCAGGCTGACTACAAGTGCTACGTTGACATACCCAGCGACAGCCTCATACGCATAGCCACCGACTGGTACGGAACCCGCCACAAGGACTGGCATGCCGCCATGAGCTGGTACTCGCTGGGGTGCGTCAGTGACCTGAACGGGAACGAGCTTGACGCTCTTGATGCCTATCTCAAGGCCATGTCGCTGTTCTCCGACACCACAATACGATATTACGCCCTTTGCCAGCAGAATGTAGGCGTATTGTATGAGAAACGTCACATGAATCAGGATGCCCTGCGATTATTTAATTCGTGCATAGCAAATTCTGTACGGCTTGATGACAAGGCCACTGAATTATTCGCCAGATATCATTCAGGTCTTTGTCTGATGTATTTGGAAGAATATTCCATGTCTGACAGTATATTCAACTCAATACTGGCCGATAACATGTCAACAGCAGAACAGAAGAATAACATATTGTTGCAAAAAGCAAAGATTAAGTTGTATAATGATCAGAATTACGAAGATGTGATCCAACTTATCAACCAACACCTGTCTGTTCTCTCCAAACCAGAATTGTCCGGTGCAGCACTGTCTGTTAAAGCAGCAGCATTCTATTCCATGAATGAACTTGACTCCGCTTACAACTGTTACAAACTTGCCATGGAATACAGAAATGAACTATATACCCTATGCAACAATGCAGACAGACTTGTCAGGCTTTCAGTTCTTAAGGGTATCGATTCTGATGCAATATATTATATGGATGTATTCAAGACCGCAATGGATTCAATCTCGATATTGAGACATACCAGTGAGATTGAGGAAATCAGACAAGGTTACAAGACAGAACTTGCGCAACAGGCCATGAAATCCAGAATCCAGCGTATAACCCTGATATGTGTGTCACTGGTAATCATATTCATACTGGTAACCGTACTCGTATATATTGCCAGGATGAATGCCCAGAAGGAGAAACTCCGCCACAGCAGCATTGAGATACTCGAGGCAAAGGTGCGCGAACAACAGGACAATGACCCTGAAGCACGACAGACACTGCTCAAACTGTACCGTCAGCGTATTTCATACTGTAGCCGCAGGTTCCAGACCACACCAGAGTACAAGACCTTGCTCTCACTTAAGGCCAATGCGGTGTCCGGAAATACCAGTTACGCTGAAATGACCGGGATCTCAACCGCACTCAAGAACTCATACATAGAGGTCATACAGGACATCCAGACCGAAATGCCCATTGCCAAAGAGCAGGACTACATAACCATAATACTTATGTCAATAGGATGTGAGAATGACCTGATAGCCGCTGTAATTGGCGGAATAACACGTGATGCCATACGCAAACGCAAACACAAAATCATGGAAAACATGGCACCCGACTATCTGGATATGATAAATTCTGCCGCATTAAACGCCAGATAACAAGCACATTACAATTTTTCCGTTTTTTTTCCGCGGTATTTTAGGGCCAACATCCTCATGTTCGGGTACATTTGAGCCAAAAAGCGAATGTACTAATCATAATATATCAGAACATGAAAAAATTGCTATTTACAGTGGTGTTTTTGTTGGCGGGAATCAATGTATTTGCCGATAGAGAAATTGAATTGAGACCGAATTACCCAGATGAGGATTTGCCATTTCAACCATCCCGTTCCGCCACACCCGAGGTTATCGCCTCAATAGACGGCAGCATCATCACCCTTGACCTCACCGTCATTACCGGTGTAGAGTACAGAGTCACTGACGTATCAACCAGTACCGAGATCTGTTACGGCCGCTTCCCTGTCGGAGCCACAACCGAGTTTGACCTTCCAGTCAATATCCCCAGCGGCACTTATCGTTTGGAGGTGTATGCCTACGGCTGCTGGTGGACAGGGACTTTCCTTTATTAATATTAGTAGATTTGTGATGTTGGCAAGGGAACCAAGATATCTGACTTACATCCTTTTATTAGTGTTGCTCAACGTTGGGTGTGGTAGCCGCAACGACCGATACATGGACTATGCCCTTGATCAGGCTGGAGCCAACCGCGCTGAATTGGAAACCGTTCTTGAACACTACAGGACCGTCGATGCCGATTCTGAGAAGTATGCCGCAGCACGTTTCCTCATAGAGAACATGCCAGGACACTACTCATACAAGAGTAACTTAATCAACGAATATTATGACATAGCCTCTGATATATTTTCATCGGATTTGACACCCAAGGAACAACGCGATACTGAAAATAATTTATGGATTTGATTATCTTTGCATTAGTTATCTGACATTTTTTATGAAAAAGCCTAACACATTCATCCTGTTCCTGTCTGTCCTGGCGCTCTGCTCATGCAAGGGCACCGATGACGGTGAAAACACAAAGCCTGAGAGCATAGTGATGAACCAGATAAGTGCGGCATCGCTTTCCGCCACCGTGTCATGCACCTTCAACGACCTATCGGACAAGGATCTGATGTATGGCCATGTGGTAGTGCTATACAGTGATGCCGACAATGCCTCAGACCAGTTCGCCTCATGGCAGAATGGCAACGAGAATCCCTCCTGTCAGGTGTATAAAAAGGGAAGCATAAAGTCAGGCGGAGGCTTTGAGGCCAAGTTATCCGGTCTCCAACCTGACACCAAGTACAACTGCTGCATAGGTTTTGCCAGCGAGGATGGCAGCCGCCGCGAGACCAGCGGCACGATGACCTTCGTGACCCTGCCCTTCAAGCCTGAAATCACCACAGGTGCTGCAGCAAACATACGCTATTTTGATGCCATACTGAACGGCAGTGTGTCATTCGCATCCGATGCCGATGCGGAAGTCTGTTCCACAGGTCTGCTGGTATCAGCAAAGCAGGATGCTGCTGTTTCCGAGGGCACGCTTTTGCCAGTTACCCAAGGTGACAAGCTGCAGTTTGCATTGACTGCGGCCAAACTGGACCCCGATACGCAGTACTATTACAGAGCATTTGCCAGCCACAAGGATGCTGACGGCAAGGACAGCTATACGTTCGGGCAGGAAAGGGACTTCACCACAAAGAGCCTTGACGAGATGGCCGTTGACCTTGGCCTGAGCGTGAAATGGGCAAATTGCGACCTTGGGGACCAGGAGTATAATTCCGACATCGAGTTGCAAAGTATAGGCTATTGCTGGGGCTACACGTATGACCTTCACGGAAGAAACTGGTTTTACAATGGAAAGTATCCGAATCCTGTTGAGTATAAGTACGGAGACAAAGATCTGGGCCCATGCATCAGCGGTACTGAATACGATGCAGCAACGGCAATACTGGGCGGCAAATGGCGCATGCCCACACTTGAGGAGGCCCAGGAACTGTCCACCTGCATAACGAAAGCTGAACGGAAGACGTTGGATGATGGCGACAGTGATTTGATCTGCTTTACCTTGACCGGAAAGAACGGGAACAAAATCTCTTTCAATGCATCGATGATAAACATGGACTATTGGACCGGCACTCAGAATGAAAAAGGTCTACCATATTACATGCGATACCAACCGTCAGAAAACCAGCTGGTTGTGATAACAGGAATATATGATACAAAGGTCATGGAACGCCCCATCCGTCCCGTCTGCGACTATTGATAGAAGGTTATGCTTGATATGGGCAAGGCTGTGCGCCATGTGACAGTGATACTCTTCGGTATGACATGTCTGGCGTGCAGCTTTTCCGTATTCCGAGGTGTCAACGAGTGGCAGGTGACCGGCAAGTGGATTGGAGCGTATGTCACCGTTACAGCGCTTCTCTCATATCTCCTGGCGTTACGTATCATTGGGCCAGACAGGAACATTTCTGGTTCAGACACTATGATTGCATATGCACGTGTGCTTGTGGCATGTAACGTGGCTGTGGCTTTTGCGTGTCTGTTGCAGGTAGCCGGCATGACTGGACAGGCAATACCGCACTTCGTGACATCTGATTTTGACAACCCGGCAGGAGTAGCTGCTCTGTTCTGCGCCACACTGCCCGCATGTGTATTGGATACTGGCAATGAAGGGCGCGGATGGCTTGTGCTGTTGATAGCGGTCTGGGTTCTTGACATGGCCGTTCTTTTCGTGGCATGCTCCAGGGCTGGAGTGATTGCACTGGCGGGCGGCATGACTGTGCCTGCGCTTTCATGCATCAAAGGAAAGCGTGACAGGATTGTCGCGGTAATGATGCTGGCTGTGGCCGTTGCCGCTGCGGTTTGGCTACTGTCACGGATGGACGGCAAAAGTGCATCGGTCAGCGGCAGGCTGCTGATACTGGATACATGTCGTCAGATGGTGGCTGACAAGCCGCTTACTGGACACGGTCCACACGGCTTTGGACGCGAATACATGCTGTACCAGGCCGCACGCCTTTCACAGGTGAGCGATGACAGCATACTGCTTCTGTCCGACAACATTACGCATCCGCTGTGTGAGTACGTCCTTGTGGCGGTAAATTTCGGTCTGTTAGGCCTTGGGACGGTGATGATTGCCGTGATATTGCTGATACGTGCGGTCATTAGAAAGGGAGGGCGTATGCGCACACCAGCTCTCATGCTGATATGTTCGTTGGGGTTGTTGTCGATGTTCTCATATCCATTCCGTTATCCCATGACATTGCTGTCTTTGGCATTGTGTATTTTGCCCTTGTTCACTTCAAGGCCATCTGTTGGCTGCGTCATCAGTTCAAGGGCGTTCTCGATAACGGCACTTGTACTCATTGTCGTCAGCGTATGGCCTTTCATGTCCTGGTATAGGGCGCAGCGGTGCTGGTGGCAGATGACAGACGGGGTGTCAAAAGATACATCATGCGCCACGAACATCAGGAATACGGTCATGCCTGTTGCCGATGCCGTACTCTCCGACAATCCGAGCTACCTTTACAGCCGTGCCGTAACAGGCTATTATGCCGGTGAATATGATTCGAGCCTCGCCGATGCCCGTGCAAGCAGTTCACTACTGGCATCGTATGACACTGAAATGCTGCTTGGAGGTGTATTTCGTGAACTGGGGCAGCCAGATTCAAGCGAGGTTCATTTCCGAAAGGCCGCTGCCATGTGTCCGTCACGCATTTCACCGTTATACTACCTGTTCCTATTGTACGAAAGGCAAGGTGAGATCGAAGACATGTCCAGTATAGGCAAACAACTATTATCCAAGCCTGTCAAAGTACCGTCAGCCAAGACTCGAGCTATGAGACTTGATGTGCGCAAAAGGATATAATTATCTCATGTTAATGAAAGTATTCCTTCAGTTTGACAACACAAGTTACTACCAGGGAGAGACTATCTGGTTCAAGGCTTTCGTTGTCAATGCATCCACTTTGGAAAGGAGCAAAAGCAACGTGCTTTATGTCGAACTGCTTTCTCCGACAGGCGTATTGCTGCAACAGCTCAAGCTCAAGGTCTATGACGGTCAGGGCATACACAAGATACATGTTGAACTTCAGCGAGAGCATTGTGTTCTCAAGAGTCCTGCTTGTATTCAAGAGCCCTGTATCAGAAGGCAAGTATGATGACTCCGTCATTGAGAATCTGCAGAAAGGCAAGAATGACGTCCGTGAAAGTCACCAGAAATTGAAAAATGTCAATGTCTCATTCTTTCCCGAGGGTGGCAGCATGTACAAGAAGACTCCCGCACGTTCATCACGCTTCAGCCTGAAAGGCCATGGGGATGAAATCAAAAACACCCGTCACCTGTCACCATGGCACTTAACTGATTGTACATAAATATGTTATGTGGTGACAGGTGCTTTTGGGCCTGTCACCCGCCCAACACCTGTCCGTCACCGTTTCAGGTGAACATCACAAAAGACATCGTGCACTACATCTTATTACAAGACTTGAAATGATTATTACAAGACTTGTAATGATCATTACAAGACTTGTAATGACAAAAACTACAGCTGGAAAGGTTACCGGCATAATGCATTAACGGTGAGACACTGGTGACAGACGGGTGACAGGTCAAAAAACACCTGTCACCACTTAAGTCGTTGATAAACTGACACTTGAGTGGTAAGGTGACAGGTGACAGGTGTTTTTCATTTCATCGGCCCCACCATCCATCATGCAAAACATGTATCCGAATCAGCTAATTTTTATTCATAATTTTTTGGATATACCAAAATTACTGCATACTTTTGCATCGGTCTAAACAGGAAAGATCAGAATGAGAGTGAATTCATACATCGGCTATTACTATTATTATTACCGCACGTAAGCGTGGGGAAGGCCGGTGCATGTCAAGGATGCAACATCATGACAAACAACACATAAGAACCTGCCCCACAAAATGAGGCAGGTTTTTTTGTTTAATGACTGACAAGACAAAAACAATATAGAAAATGGAAAAGAAATTCTGGAATGAGGAAATTGAGACAATGCCGCGCCCACAGCTTGAGAAGCTGCAGGCAGAACGTCTCAGAAAGACAGTCGAGATTGCAATGGGAAGCAAATTCTACGCTCCAATATTCAAGGAACGCGGAATAACCCCGGAGAGCATCAAATCGGTGGAAGACATAAGACGCTTCCCGTTCACCACCAAGAACGACCTGCGCTCCACCTACCCGTTCGGCATAGCATCGGTAGGACTGGACAAGGTTGTACGCCTGCACTCATCAAGCGGAACTACCGGTAATCCCACAGTCATTCTCCATACGCAGAAGGATCTGGACGAGTGGGCCGATGCCATGGCACGCTCCATGTACTGCATAGGACTTCGCAGCACTGACATCATCCAGAACACATCGGGCTACGGAATGTTCACAGGCGGACTGGGAATACAGTACGCATCGGAACGCCTTGGAGCCCTGACAGTACCGGCCGGTGCCGGCAACTCCAAGCGTCATGTCAAGTTCATCACTGACTTCGGGACAACTGCACTGCACTGCATACCCAGCTATGCCACCCGTCTGGCTGCCGCATTCCAGGAAGAGGGCATTGACCCGCGCGACACTACCGTGAAGACATTGATCATAGGTGCCGAGCCTCACTCGGAGGCACAGCGCAAGCGCATAGAGGAAATCTGGGGCGCCAAGGCATACAACAACTTCGGCATGAGCGAGATGTGCGGCCCCGGTGTTGCCATTGAATGTCAGGAGCAGAACGGCATGCACATCTGGGAAGACAACTACATTGTCGAGATTCTTGACCCCGAGACCCTGGAACCGGTTCCGGAGGGCGAGATGGGCGAACTGGTGCTGACCACACTGAACCGCGAGGCCATGCCTCTGTTCCGCTACCGCACACGCGACCTTACACGGATCATTCCGGGTGACTGCCCATGCGGACGCACCCACAAGCGTCTGGCACGTTTCCAGGGCCGTAGCGATGACATGATGATAATCAAGGGCGTGAACACCTACCCCATCCAGATTGAAAAGGTTCTCATGCAGTTCCCGGAACTTGCCAGTGACTACCTTATTACCATCGAGACCATAGGAGACAACGATGAGATGACCGTTGAAGCCGAGCTTAAGGAAGCTACTGACGATTTCGCAATGCTCCAGAATCTGACCAAGGAAATCACACGCCGCCTGAAGGACGAGATACTGCTCACACCGAGAGTCAGACTTGTAGGCAAGGGAGTGATACCACAGTCCGATGGCAAGGCAAAACGAGTGAATGACCTGCGCCACAATCATTAATCCTTAAAGAAATACAGATATGAAGACAATAAAGCAACTTTCCATTTTCCTTGAGAACCAGTCCGGACGACTCATTGAGATCCTTGACGCTCTCAAGAACCAGAACATCGAGATTCAGGCAGCTTCAGTAGCCGATACCACCGATTACGGCATTCTGCGTCTCATCACATCAGACCAGACCAAGGCACAGCAGCTTCTTTCAGCCAAGGGAATCCTGGTCAACATGAATGAAGTAATGGCCATTCAGGTCAATCCTGACACTGCTGCATTCACATCGGCCATTGACGCTCTGACCAAAGGTGGCGTGACCATCAATTATCTGTATACCTTCCACAAGGACGGCAAGCTGGTGCTCATTATCCGCCCGGCTGACCTGGCCATTGCAGAATCAGCGGCAACTGCTGCCGGTCTTGACCTTATCCAGGGTTGGGAATAAACACACATGACGGGAAAACCATAACAGACATACATCCATGATACTCAAAATCACATTGCTGGTACTGTTCTTCGCCATTATGATTGGCGTAGGCATCTATTGTCGCAAGAGCGCATCGAATGTCCAGGGATTCGTCCTTGGAGGCAGGAACGTGGGTTCCTGGCTCACCGCCTTCGCTTTCGGTACATCTTATTTCTCGGCTGTCATATTTGTAGGATATGCCGGACAGTTCGGATGGAAATACGGTCTTGCATCGACCTGGATAGGAATAGGAAACGCATTGATAGGCTCGCTTCTTGCATGGAGAGTGTTGGGCCGCAGGACCAGGCTCATGACACAGTACCTGAAAAGCGCGACCATGCCTGACTTCTTCGGGCAGAGATTCAATTCAGGAGCGCTGAAGGTGGCCGCATCGGTCATTGTGTTCATATTCCTGATTCCCTACACCGCTTCCCTGTACAACGGACTGTCAAGACTGTTCGGAATGGCATTCGGCATTGACTATGCATGGTGTGTTCTCGGAATGGCCGTGTTGACGGCAGTCTATGTTCTGGTTGGCGGTTACATGGCTACGGCTGTGAACGACTTCATCCAGGGTATGATCATGCTGGTAGGCATTGTGGCCGTCATCGTGGCCGTGCTGAACGGACATGGCGGATTCAGCGCTGCAGTTGCCGAACTGTCACAGATTCCATCGGAAACGGCTCCGGAACTGAACGGTGCCTTCGTTTCGTTCCTTGGCCCCCAGCCCATCTGGCTTTTCGGTGTGGTCATTCTGACTTCTCTTGGAACATGGGGCCTGCCGCAGATGGTAGGCAAGTTCTATGCCATCCGTGACGAGGCCGCCATCCGCAAAGGCACTGCCATCTCGACATTCTTTGCAATTATAGTTGCAGGCGGATGCTACTTCCTTGGCGGATTCGGCCGTCTGTTCGGCGATGTGATAGAATACGCTCCCAACGGCAGCCCGATCTATGACAGCATTGTTCCATCAATGCTCTCGAACCTGCCCGATGCAATGATTGGTATCGTAATCATACTTGTGCTGTCCGCATCCATGTCAACACTGTCATCACTGGTCCTCACTTCGGGCTCCACTCTGACACTTGACATAATCAGACCGGCAGTGGGTAAGGCAGGAAAGGACATGAGTGAAAAGTCACAGCTTCTTACCATAAGACTGTTCGTGCTGTTCTTCATTGCAGTGTCATCGGTACTGGCCATTGTCCAGGCCAAGAGTTCCGTCACGTTCATTGCACAGCTCATGGGTATTTCATGGGGCGCTCTGGCAGGTGCTTTCCTGGCTCCGTTCCTGTACGGACTCTACTGGAAGCGCACCACACCGGCTGCCGTATGGGCAAGTTTCATTGTAGGTGTTGCGGTAATGTGCGCCTGCATGTACGGCACCTTCACGAAAACCACTTTCATCAGCCCGTACTTCTCGTCACCGATCAACGCCGGTGTGCTTGCAATGCTGCTTGGTCTTATAATAGTACCTGTAGTCAGCCTCATGACCAAAGTCAGGGGCAAGGAGCAAATCGATCACATGTTCTCCTGCTATGACCGTCAGGTAACAGTACGCGCCACTGACGCTCTGGAGGAGGAATAATCAGTTGACCTGACACCACATGAGAAAAGGATTCGCCCGAAACTTCATCCTTGCCGTAGTTCTGAGCTCAGCAACATTTGTCCCGACTGGGGCAAATGCCGCCAAGCCGGATTCACTGAGGACGGTTTCACTGAATCCTTTTCCTTCCATAGGATACAATTCCGACTACGGAATGTGGCTTGGAGGATACCTGGACTTCAATGTCTACGGTGGACTGTATCCCAATTACAAGCACAGGATATGTGTCGAGTACCTGCACTATTCGCGGTCTCCACAACTGTTCTATGTCGAGTACGATTCCAAGTATCTGATTCCAGGCATACGCGTCCAGTCAAAGATTTCCTACTTTGACAAACCGCTCAACAATTTTTTCGGATATGGAGGATTTCCTGTCCATTATGATCCCGCAATGGACAGGCATGACGGCAATGCCTATTACAGCAACTGGTCCAAGGAACTTGAGGCTTGGGTAGCGCTTGAAGACGACTTCCTTGACAAATTGAAGTGGAATGTCATGCTCATGTACAGTGACACGCGCATTTCACAGATTGACTGGAAAGGATACGATTCATCAAACACCCTGTTCCGCGAATATCTTGAGAACGGTCTGGTAAGAGAGAACGAATCAGGTGGCGGCAGGAGTCTCATGCTGAAACTGGGACTCAGATATGATACCAGGGACCACGAACTCAATCCAACATCGGGTTTCTGTGCCGATGCAAATCTGGCCCTTTCGCCCGACCTGCTTGGCCGCGGCAACGATTTCTACAAGCTCAACGTGGGACTGCGCCAGTTCATCAGCATAGGAAGCGAACGCAATGTCCTGGCATACCATCTGAACTGGCAGGGAACAATTGGCGGCAATCCGGCATTCTATGACCAGACCAGAATACTGGGACTGAAAATGACTGACGGACTTGGAGGGAACCGTACCGTCCGCGGAGTACTGGCTGACCGGCTGGTTGGAAACGACTATCTCTGGGCTAATGCCGAACTGCGGCTCAGGGCCTTTGATTTCAGGCTGCTTGGACGACGGATATTCCTTGTAGGGAATCCGTTTGCCGATGTGGGACGGATAACCCGCCCCTTCCGTTCCCAGGACCAGGCAAAAGTCCTGAATAGAGATGTCAGTGACCTGAATAAGGAAATAACCCGATGGCACCTTACCTACGGCATGGGCGGACAGGCCATAATCGACTACAATTTCATAGCCTCAATAGCATTCGGATTCCCACAGGACCGTCAGGACGGCAAAATGGGAGTCTATATGATTATGGACTACATCTTCTGACAGGGCGTCAAAGACTCTGACCGCGTCTGCAGTGCGCCTGATCAAACATACGGAGACGTTCTTCAAGTACCGGGAACTGGTCATCAGTGATGTTCGATGATGTACCGCGCAGTCCCTGACGGTTGCTTCCGGTCGATGACAGCACAATGCCGCTTATTCCGTAATACAGCAGTTCGTGAAGCAGCTGGCCGCCCTCCATGTCCTTCCCATCGGCATCACGGTAACCGAAAGTGAAGAAGAAGCCGTCACTCACCTTCTGCTCCAGATCCTTGTCATAAGTCACATGGAAACCGTTCCTGAGCAGGGACTCCTTGATCAGTCCGGTACGGCGGGCATACTCGCTGATATCGGAACGGAAATCATACGCTCCGTCACTGGCAGCCTTCAGCATGGCAGCCATGGCACACTGGGCTGAATGAGCGACACCCGATGACAATGCGTACAGCATGTTGTAGGCATAGCAGGCTCCGAAACGTGAAATGCCGTAAC
Organism: Bacteroidaceae bacterium; assembly: GCA_045640065.1. Lineage (GTDB taxonomy): Bacteria > Bacteroidota > Bacteroidia > Bacteroidales > Bacteroidaceae > Colenecus. Next base: position 19,753 of record JAZUEH010000145.1, on the reverse strand, counting down.
GCTTCTGAAGAGTCTCGAAACGTCTCTCATACAGTTTGTCGCTGATGCATGCCACCGCAATGCGCTCGCCGGCGTATGAGAATATCTTGCTGGCTGAAAGCATCATGATGTAATTGTCCGTGTATCTGGAAACGGTAACCTGATAAGGTTCCTTGAATGGAGTGCCAAGACCCTCGCGACGGAAATCCATGGTCAGATATGCCAGGTCTTCAATAACTACAGTATCATATTGTGTTGCCAGACGGCCTATGGTCTCAAGCTCACCTTCTGTCAGACACATCCAGCTTGGATTGTTGGGGTTGGAATATATCATGCAGCAGATATTGCCTTCGGCAAGGATACTCTCCAGCTTGGGAGCAAGCTTGTCTGCACGGTAGTCAGCCACATCGAATGACTGCATCTTGAGGCCCAGTACCGCTGCCTGCATCTTCTGCACGGGGAATCCGGGATCGATGTACAGAATGGTATCCTTCTTCGGATCAAGCTGCGAACAGAGCATGAACGCGGCGAATGTACCCTGCATTGCGCCACAGGTAGGATGACAGTGTCCTGGAGCGATATCGGTATTGATGAAAGCCTTCACAAAGCGTGAAGCCTCTGTTCTAAGTTCATCAATGCCCTCGATGTTAGGATACTTGGAAGCCACACCTGCATCAAGTGCCGCCTTCTGGGCTGCAATGCCTATTGCACCCGGTTCAAGACCAGGAACACCCATCTCAAAATGTATGAACCTCTGACCTGTTTCCTTTTCGGCATTGGCCACACAGGCCAGGACCTGACGGATTGAAGCCCTGTTAAGGTCAGTCACTTCAATCTGCTTCAGATAATTGTCTATTACGTTTTTTGGTACTAACGTTTCCATGCTGTTCCTGTACTGAAATTGAAAATCATTCACACTCGCGTCCAATTGCCAGTGCCTTCAGATTGTCTTCGACAACCTTCTCACCCTTGCGGCCGAAAATGGTGCGCACGCTGTCCTCAAGCTTTTCAAAGCTGATGGAGCCCAATGCCTTTGAAGCGGCACCCAGCAGAATCATGTTCACAGATCTTGCAACACCATTCTCCTGCGCCAGCTTCTCACCATCGAACATGATCACGTTCTTCATTTCACGAAGTTCGTCAAGCACAGCCTGCCGGTCAGGATAGTTCCCGATGTTCACGAATGCGTTGGATGTGGTGATGATCCAGCCGTCAGGTGACAGGTAATGACGGTAGCGGAGAGCCTCCATCGGCTCCATGGCAATGATGATGTCTGCCTGTCCCAGGGCAATCAGATCGCTTGCTATGGGTTTGTCCGACAGACGCAGATTAGACTGCACGTCACCTCCGCGCTGGCTCATTCCATGGACCTCGGCCTGCTTGATGAACAGGTTCTCTTCAAGGGCCGCCTGACCTATTACCGTTGCTATTGACAGGATGCCCTGTCCTCCAACACCTGCAAGAATAATATCTGTCTTCATTTCTTTTCTGCTTTTAGGGTTCATGCCTTCTTTTCCTCCTTCTGCGCTGCACGTTCCTTTGCATGACGCTTCAGGGTCTGGATGCATTCGCGACGCGGTATGATGACCGACAGTCCGCGGTATTCAATCTCTTCACGGAGAATACGTGTGATCTCGTCCATGTTCTGCGGCAGTGGAACGACCACCTTGAGATGTTCGTCACTTACTCCAAGTCCGCGACATATTGCCTCGAACTTGTTGGTTCCTGCAGAATCCTGTCCGCCGGTCATACCGGTAGTCAGGTTATCGCTGATGATCACTGTTATAGGAGCATTCTCGTTGACAGCGTCAAGCAGTCCTGTCATTCCGGAATGTGTGAATGTGCTGTCACCTATTATGGCCACAGCCGGGAACACGCCGGCATCGCTGGCGCCCTTGGCCATGGTTATGCTGGCACCCATATCAACCGTGCTGTCCAGTGCCTGGAAGGGAGGAAGGGCTCCCAAGGTATAACATCCTATGTCACCGAACACCTTGGCTCCCTCATAATCCTTGAGTACTATGTTGATTGCCTCGTAAACGCTGCGGTGACCGCAACCCTGACAGAGGGCAGGCGGACGTGCCACCACGTTTTTGGCTACATCGGGATGCTCCAGTGTGGGAATGCCGAGAGCCGTCTTGACAATATCCGGATTAAGTTCGCCCTGACGTGGCAGATCTCCGGTCAGACGGCCACGGATAATGCAGTCCGATGCCAGAACGCCTTTCACCTGCTCTTCAACGAACGGCTGTCCGTCTTCAAATACCATTATGCTGTTGCACTGTTCAGCAAGTGTGCGTATGGTCTCAACAGGTATGGGGTACTGGGATATCTTCAGAATCGGGAACGGAACACCATCAGGGAAACATTCGTTCACATAGTTGTAAGTGTTGCCACATGCTATGATACCCATCCCGAAACGGCGTGCCTCGGCCATATAACTGTTGAACGGAGACTCAACAGCCAGACGCATGATCTCGGGCTGACGTTCCAGCAGAGAGGCATAGCGACGTTTTGCGATAGCCGGCAGAAGCACCCAGTCACGACTGCCTCCAACAGGATTGAGACCGTTTTCAGGACGTGCTTCCTTCAGTTCCACAACGCCACGTGAATGGGCCAGACGGGTTACCGTACGCATCAGCACCGGCAGTTTCAGACTCTCAGAAAGGTCGTAAGCGTATGACATCATGTCGTATGCCTCCTGCTGACTTGACGGCTCAAGCACCGGAATCAGGGCGAACTTGCCGTAAAAACGGGTATCCTGCTCATCCTGCGAGGAATGCATTGAAGGGTCATCGGCTACAAGAACGACCAGACCGCCGTTCACTCCTGTGATGGATGAATTGATGAACGGGTCTGCGGCCACGTTCATACCTACATGCTTCATGCATACCAGAGCGCGCTTGCCGGCAAATGACATGCCCAGAGCAGCTTCCATGGCTGTCTTCTCGTTCGTGCACCAGCGATTGTGCAGTTTCTTTCCTGTAGCTTTGCAGTATTCCTGTATATATTCGGTAATTTCAGTCGATGGAGTGCCCGGATATGCATATACACCACTCAATCCGGCATCAACGGCCCCGCGGGCTATGGCTTCGTCGCCAAGGAACAGTTTCTTTTCCATTATCATTTCAAATAATACGACTGCAAATTTCCGCATTTTTTATGCCAATTGCAAACCCATCACCTTATAATATTACTTTTTCGTATATCTTTGCGATAGGACAATCCGTATTTTTATCGACATGAGACTAAGACATGCATTTTTATTCATACTGACAGTACTGGCAATATTCAACGTGCAGAACGGCAATGCGCAACAGCCTGAAACACAGGTCCTGTTCAAGACAACGGCCGGTGACATCAGAATAAAACTGTACAATGACACCCCGCTTCATAGGGACAATTTCATCAAACTCGTTGAAGACCACTATTATGACGGGCTGCTGTTTCACCGTGTAATCCGCGACTTCATGATACAGTCAGGCGATCCGGATTCCCGAACTGCCCAGCGTCACCAGCAGCTGGGTAAGGGCGGTCCCGAATATACGATTCCTGCCGAGCTGGTCTATCCGAAGCATTTCCACAAGCGCGGCTCGCTGAGTGCGGCCCGTCAGAGTGACCAGGTCAATCCCGAACGCCGCTCCTCCGGTTCCCAGTTCTATATAGTTACCGGAAAGACCTACCGTTCATACCAGCTGCGTGATCTTGAAGATGAACTGTCATCCAAGCAGGGGCAGAACATATTCAACCGTCTGTGCGGCATGGAACGCGACACGATAATAAGCATGACTGACAGGAACGACACTGAAGGCATAGCCCGTCTACAGGAACGTCTTGCAGCAAAGGCCGATTCCATCCTGGCAGCCCAGGGACCTTTCAAGCTGACCAAGGAACAGTCCGATACCTACATGAGTTCCGGTGGCGCCCCATGGCTTGACGGTGAATACACTGTGTTCGGTGAGGTGGTGGAAGGCATGAAAGTGGTGGACAAGATTGAAGGTGTTGCCACCGACATGAATGACCGCCCGCTCAAGGACATAAAGATCATTTCTGCCGAAATCGCCAAATGAAACAATAACACCAATAAGATACAGTCAATATGAAAAAGAGAATTGCACTGCTGCTCACAGCATTGATGATTGTGCTCTCTGCCGGAGCAAAATCAAAGGCACCAAAGTATGTATTCTATTTCATCGGTGACGGAATGGGCGTAAACCAGGTTATGGCCACCCAGTACTACCTTGCCGACATTGAAGGCACTCTCGGTTACAAGCCGTTGTGCTTCACCCAGTTCCCTTACAGCGGATTTGTCATGACCTACTCTGCCAGCAGCATGGTGACTGACAGTTCTGCAGCCGGAACCGCTCTGGCATCGGGCCAGAAGACGAACAACAACGTACTCGGTGTGCTTCCTGACCGCAAGACCGTGTGCAAGTCCATTGCCGAGATGGCTCATGACAAGGGCGTACGAGTAGCCATCGGCACGACAGTATGCATAGACCATGCGACTCCAGGCGTATTCTACGCACACCAGGCCAGCCGTGACAACTACCACCAGATAGGTACCGAACTCAGCCAGTCAGGATTCGAATTCTTTGGCGGAGCCGATTTCCACACACCTTTCACCAAGGACAATTCCGATGAAGGCAACTATGTGCAGGCAGAAAAGGCTGGATACAAGATACTTAACGGATATGCCGCATACCAGAACGGTGGCAGGGACAACGACAAGGTCATACTGTTCGACACGAAACCGGAAAGTGACCACTATCTCAAGTTCGCCATTGACCGCCGCAGCGAGGAAGAGCTCTCACTGAGCCAGATTACAACCGCAGCCATAGACTTCATGATGAAGGAACCCAAGAAAGGCTTCTTCATGATGATGGAAGGCGGCAAGATAGACCAGGCATGCCACGGAAATGACGCCGCTACATTTGTCCAGGAGACAATTGACTTTGACAACGCCATCCAGATTGCCTACGAGTTCTACAAGAAGCATCCCAAAGAGACTCTTATCATTGTCACTGCTGACCACGAAACCGGAGCCGTAGGCTTGAGCAACGGCCAATACAGCATAAGGCCAAGGAATCTGCAGTATCAGGACATGAGTGAAGGTGAACTCAGCGCAGAACTGGAGAGAATAGGACGTGCAAGCGAAGAGATTCCCACTTGGGAACAGATTGAGGAACTGCTCAAAGAGCATTTCGGCTTCTGGGATAAGGTAAGACTGACAAACAAGCAGACCGACAAGCTCCGTCAGGCATATGTCGAGACATTCGGCATGGGTCCCCAGGAACTCAAGGAAGAGGAATACTACAAGGTTGACAAGCTTGTAGATCAGGCATGCGCCATCATGAGCGAGGTTGCACAGTTCAGCTGGGGCACTGGCACACATTCAGGCGGATATGTTCCCGTTTTCGCCATCGGTGCCGGAGCCGAGAACTTTACTGGTCAGATGGACAATGCTGAAATTCCCATGAAGATAAAGAAGGTGGCAAAATACTGATAGCAAATACTGGAATCACTTGAAATCCAGATAAGGTTCCAGTCTTTCAAGATCCCGGTCCGTAAATTCCTCAAGCAGGGAAAGCTGGCCGGGACCTTTTATTCTGCCATATTCACGGCGAAACTCCACAATGGCTCTGGCCTGATGGAAATTCAGATACGGATGTCGTCTCAGCTCATTCAGACTTTCGTCATTGATGCTGATCCTTCTGAAGGCAACCGGGTCCGATACCTTGAACCAACGGATAAGCGAATCCGGAATATCTTCAATCTCGAGCAGTTGGGAATCCCTGACAAAACCGCCCAGTTCATCTCTATATGACATGATTCTACGGGCGGTCCATGCTCCTATTCCAGGTAAGGAAACAAGCGTGAGGGAATCGGCATCATTCAGATCGACCTTCTCTTTGGGGGCTTCCTTGATCCGATAACGTGGCACAAACACACTGTCACGCGCCTTCTGCGGTTCGTATGCCGGTTCTTTCTTTGCAGGTCTTTTCTGATATGTGCCGGACGTTTTCCGAGTGTCGGCAGGATATTGCCTGAAAACGGTACTGTCCGTTTTCTGTCTGGCGGGAACCCATTCAAGGGAATCAGTATCCACTTCTACGGCAGGTACTCTCTTTGGGAATATGACCCTTGCCGTATGACATGCTACAATCACTGCCAGCAGTATGATTGCAGCAGTCCTGTCCTGACGGTTGAAATAGAAAAAATCTCTCAACATGGTATCAGTCTGGTATTATGTTTTATTTTTGCCAACATTATGAAGAGAATTCTCAGGAACTATCCGTTGGCTGTCATTCTGTTACTGGTCATAGTCTGTCTTTCATTGGGAACACCTCCCCAGACCGGACTTGAAGAAGTGCACGGAATAGACAAGATAGTCCATTTCGGCATGTATTTCACTTTGACTCTGGTTATCTGGATAGAATACCTTCGCCATCATGACCATCCTGACTGGACAAAACTGGTTCTGTTCGCGTTTATTGCCCCGGTTCTGTTCAGCGGAGCCATGGAAGTGGCACAGGCCACACTGACTGTAAACCGTCAGGGAGACTGGTTGGATTTTCTAGCCAACAGTCTGGGGGTCATAACTGGCGGAACCGTCTCATGGTTCTGCATCAGGCCCCTTCTATGGAAAGACAGGAATTAATCCTTCTTCCAGGATTGGAAAGGATTCGTTGCCAGATATGCATTATAATATCTGGGATCGCCTGTCACCTCACGTCCTATGAAATCAGGTTTCATGAAGGCCTCATCTTCACTGCCAAGTTCGACTTCGGCCATAACAAGACCCTCATTCTCACCATGGAACTCATCGACCTCGAATACATGAGGACCACTGTGGACAAGATAACGGGTTTTCTCGATGGCACCTTTCTGGTGCAGTTCAAAAAGCCCACGGGCCTCTTCTACAGGAATGGTATGATTCCATTCATAACGGCTCATTCCACGACTGTCACTGGGCCCTTTGATTGTAAGAATGGCTTCAGTGTCCGTAATGCGGACCCTGACCGACCGGCCGTTTTCATGAGCAATGTAGCCCTGAAGAATGTTGTAATGGCTGAATGACTGGGTACGGTATGCAGTGCCGTTCACCAGAAATTTGCGTTCAATCTCTATTGACATGGTTACTAGAATTATATGTTAGCTGATATTATCACTTCAGACCATTGACTGTTCATCAGCACCGGCCGATGACATCAGATACGATTTGATGAAGCCATCGATATGGCCGTCCATCACGCCATTGACATCACTGGTCTGGAATCCGGTACGATGATCCTTGACACGACGGTCATCAAACACGTATGAACGAATCTGCGATCCCCATTCGATCTTTTTCTTTCCAGCCTCGATCTTGTTCTGCTCGGCCATGCGGTGCTGCAATTCCTTATCATACAGAATTGAACGCAGATGCTGGAGAGCGCGTTCCTTGTTCTTGGGCTGGTCACGGGTCTCGGTGTTTTCAATGAGAATCTCTTCTTCCACACCTGTATAGGGATCCTTGAACTGATATCTCAAACGTACGCCCGATTCCACCTTGTTCACGTTCTGACCACCGGCACCACCTGAACGGAAAGTATCCCAACTCATCAATGCAGGATTGATGGCCACTTCAATGGTATCATCGACCAGTGGCGTCACGAATACGCTGGCAAATGATGTCATACGCTTTCCCTGAGCGTTGTACGGTGAAACTCTGACCAGACGATGGACACCGTTCTCTCCTTTAAGATAACCGTATGCGAACGGACCTTCCACTTCAAGAGTCACCTGTTTGATTCCGGCCTCGTCACCTTCCTGAAGATCGGCAACCGTTACCTTGTACTTGTTGTCCTCGCCCCAACGCATATACATACGCATGAGCATCTGAGCCCAGTCCTGACTCTCAGTTCCACCTGCACCGGAATTGATCTTGAGAACGCAGTCCATTTCATCGGCCTCTTCACGCAACATGTTCTTCAGTTCCAGAGACTCGACCGCCTGAAGTGCACGCTCATAGTTGTTGTCGATATCCTCTTCCGTAACCAGTTCCTCCTTGAAGAAATCCATTGCAAGAACCAGTTCATCAACGAAGCCACGGACTTCCTTGTATCCGTCAATCCATGCCTGAAGATCCTTGACCTTCTTCATCTGGGCCTGGGCGGTCTTCGGGTCATCCCAAAAGCCAGGAGCCTGGGTCCTAAGCTGTTCCTCCTCAACCTGTATCAGTTTGGAATCAATGTTCAGATATCTCTTTAGAGCATCAGTGCGGTCAAGCACATCCTTCAACTGGTCTGCTGTTATCATTATTTTTCTGTATGTTTCTTGAATAACCGTGCAAAGATAGCAATTTTAACCCAAAAGCCCCAAGTTTTACTTTCTGAGCCATTCCTGAGGGTTCAGACGTGTACTCTCCTTATGGAGCTGGAAATGAAGGACCGGGCTGCCGTTCTCGGATGTCTGAATCACTCCAATCTCCTCTCCTGCCTTTACATCATCGCCCTTCTTGAGTGATGTGCTGACAAGATTACAGTAAACGGTAATGTATTTTCCATGACGCACCAGAATTCCAATCTGGCCCTTGCCATGCTGGAACACGCTCGAGACCTTGCCGTCAAAGACACAGAGTGCAGAAGCACCCTTGTTTCCCTGAATGTCAATGCCAAGATTGTTCTGCTTCACATCCTTCTGACCGGCAACCTGACTGATACCGTATTTGCCGACTATGAGTGCCGGTCCGCTTATAGGCATGGGCAGTTTGCCCTTGTTGCTTTCAAAACTGCCTGTCAGCTTGAAGTCCTGTTCCTGATCCTGCTGCTGGACCTGACCGCCTTTCTCTGCACGCAAGGCCAACTGAATCTGACGGTCAATCTCCTTTGACAGTTCGTTCATCTTCTTCTGCTGGGCCGATATTTCCTTCTTCAACTGGTTGCGTTTCTTCCTGAGCCGTTCAATTGCCTGCTGCTGTTGCTTCTTCTCCCTGCTTGCGGTCTGCAGAAGTTCTGTTTCCAGCCGCTCCACATCACGCTTTTCCTCCAAGAGCATCTCCACCTGATGTCTGCGCTGTTCCAGCGTGTCCTTCTGCTCCTGAATCTGTCCGGCAAGTCTGACAAGTGATGATGAATACTCCCTGAGATACCTTATTCGAGTGGTCATCTCCCTGAACGAGGCCGATGACAGCACGAACGCAAGCGCATTCACCTGAGAACTCTGACGCTGGAAAAAGACACAGGCATCAGCATAATTGTCCGAACACTGCTCATACTCCTTTTCCAATGACCTGATTTCCTGCTCCAAACCATTCTGCTGTCTTGTCAAAGCAGAAAGCTCCGAGCGTATTCCGTTCAGTATACGGGTACGTTCATCAAGTCTTGCCTCAAGAATCTTAAGATTGGAAAGTTCGCTGCTGATACTTGTTTCCGTTCCTGTCAGGATTTTCTCCTGATTTGCGATCTGCTGCTCAAGTTCCCTACGCTCAGAACGCATCCTCTCTATATCAGTCTGTGCATTTGCCGACAGGCAGGAACACAGCATCAGGAAAAACACCAGCTTACTTCGCATATTCAAAAGAGTCCTTCAAGTACTTCCAGAATCTTGTCAAGCGAAACACTCTTCATCCTGCGGGTCGGCTCAGTTGAATCCTTCCAGCTGCCATGCGATGTCGTCAGACTGCTTAAATCTGCCTCAACTGACAGATTGGCCACACGGGCATCAAGGACATTGAGGTCAAGTTCCAGTTTCCGCGGATACTCAAAACCTTTTTCCAATTCGACAAAATCACGATAAGCGAAAATGAAGTTCCAACCCTGACCTGATTTGCTGAATTCTGTAAGATGGCCTTTTGAATCGGTCTTGAAGACATTGCCCCATTCCATATCAGTGAATTCGGCCGAACCGTCACGATTATATCCGGCCGGTGTCATTGCCGAACTGATGTCAGCGACTGTCTCACGTCCGGGAGAGAACATACGGTCCCATAACAGGGCCTCAAGTGAACTGTAATCCAACTCCAGCTGGTTACGCAATGGAAGATCGGCATAATGGCATTCGACATAACGTCCTCCGGTCCTGTCCATGATCATGACGTGGTCCGGAAACATCTCGACTCTGCCAAGCTCTACACCAAGCAGTCCGAAGCTCAACTGGATGCAGCGTCCACGACGCATTCTCAACTGCCCGCTCATTGATGTACCTGACAATCTGTACTTCACATCGGCCGACAGTTCGGTAGCGACAGGCGCCTGACAAAGCTGGGAAACAAGCGTCTCCTTTTTGGCATCAGGCATGTTCACAACACTTTTTCTTGATGCGCCACATCCTGAAAGAAGCATTGCCGACAATGCAAACAAAATTATTCTGGTCTTTTTCATCATTCAATGTATTTTTCTTCCTTGATCTTCCGTTCCAGCAGAGGGGAATCAGAGTCAAGCTGAAACGCCTTGTGCCAGTTCTCCAATGCCGCCTCCTTGTCACCGCACTTGAACAGGCAGTCTCCATAATGCTCATAAATGTCTGCATTTTCCTCGTCAAGATATTGCAGGGCTTTCTCAAGATACTGCAATGCATCTTTATACCGGCCCATTCTAAACAGGATCCATGCATAGGTGTCCAGATAGGTTGCATTCAACGGGTCTGTCTCAATTGTAGTGTAGCTCATCTCAAGAGCCCGGTCAAGGTCACGGTCTTCCAGACTGAGATAATAGGCGTAATTGTTCATTGCCATGACATCCGAAGGACTGTAGGCAAGAACAGAGTCATAATCCTCATAAACCATTGCCTGATTTCCCCATAAATGATGGAATTCCGCCCGCATATTGAACAGGGCAGCCTTGCCGAGCGAATCACCCACCTGAGCCAGTCCTTTATCTATGGTTTCAAGCGCCTTGTCCCTTTCGCCATACCATACCTGGGTAGTAGACTTGCTTTTCCATGCCTGCATCAGTCCGGGATTATATTTTATGGCAACATCACTGAAATCCGATACCATATCAATCATGGAACGGCAGCGCATACGGTCCATATCAGTTTCAATACGGCCAAGCATATCACTGGCACTTTCGGTAAGAATCTCCAGAATGCGGTCAGGATCAGTCGACTCCAGATAAGCGGAATCAAGTTCTCCAAGTTCCAGATAACATGCCACACGCTGCATGCGCAGTTCATCGGCGACATCCTCAATGCGTCCGTATCGGGTCAGCACTCTGAGTTCCTTGTCATATTCCCCCATCATGTCATATAAACCGGCAAGAGTAAGCAGGAGTTCCGTATTGCCAGGGAAACGTGAGGCCAGTTCCTCATACTGCGCCACCGCATCGTCAGTCCTGTTCATCCTCTGCAGGTTCACTGCATAGAGACGCCTGTACCAGTAATTGTCCGGTTCGAGTCTGACAGCACCGGCAAGAAGGCTGTCCGATACAGAAGCAAAGGACTGCAATGCCCTTCTGTCACCCAAAGACATGTACAACTGTGCAAGTCCGTACATGCTGGCAGCACTGGTGGAATCCAGACTCAGGCTGTGACGGTAGAGATCGGCTGCAGCATCATAGTTTCCAAGAACCGCCTGCCGGGAAGCTTCATGAAAGACAAAATCCTGCCTGGCCCTATCGTCATGGACAGGTCCCGTTTTCCTTCCTTCCTTTGTACTGGCACAAGACGCCAGAAACAGGAAAAGGAGCATTATTGCAGGAAACAGCCTTTTCATCTCAATATGTCAGATACCGCTGTGTCCGAATCCACCCTCACCACGCATCGTCTGGGAAAGTTCATCACATGGCTGCCATTCCACCTGTTCGTATCGGGCTATAACCATCTGAGCTATACGATCCCCATCATTGATCTGAAAATCCTGATCCGACAGATTGATCAGAATGACTCCTATTTCACCACGATAATCAGCATCTATAGTACCCGGCGAGTTCAGGACCGTGATGCCCTTCTTCAGAGCCAGACCGCTGCGTGGTCTGACCTGTGCTTCGAATCCGGCAGGCAAGGCTATTCTCAGTCCGGTCGGTACCAGACAACGCTGCATGGGTTTCAGGATAATTGGAGAATCAATGTTGGCTCTCAGATCCATTCCCGCAGACAGACTGGTCTCATAAGCAGGCAACTGATGACGGGAAGCGTTTATAATCTCAACATTCATTGTCATGACATTTAAGTTCAGTGCGAAAATAGCAAGAAAAAAGGAAAAAAGACCTACTTTTGAAGTCTTTGAAGTTAAGATACGATAATATGGAATGGGAAAGATTGCTGTCAGGCAAACGTTTCGGAATGGAAGGGACGTTCACCACGTCCCACGATGACCGTTCAGTGTTTCTAAGGGATTATGACCGTCTTGTTTTTTCGGCACCTTTCAGACGGCTTCAGAACAAGACTCAGGTGTTTCCTCTACCGGGAAGCGTGTTTGTCCACAACCGTCTTACCCACAGTCTTGAAGTCGCTTGCGTAGGACGTTCTCTAGGAAATAATGCAGCCCGGTATCTGGCCAGCATTCACCCGGAACTGAACGACAGCTATCTCAGCGAGATTGGCAACATAGTATCAGCAGCCTGTCTTGCCCACGACATGGGCAATCCGCCGTTCGGCCATTCGGGCGAAAAAGCAATATCGGCTTTCTTTACCGAAGGAAGCGGTCAATACGTGAAGGAGCTTCTCAAGGACAACCCCAACTGGTGGACTGACATAATCAACTTTGAAGGCAATGCCAACGCATTCCGTCTTCTGACACACAAATTCGTGGGACGTCGAAGAGGTGGCTTTGCAATGACCTATTCCACCCTTGCCAGTGTGGCAAAATACCCGTATTCGTCATTTTACGCAGAAGGTCACCATAAGTTCGGTTTCTTCGAATCCGATGCCGAAGCATTCCGCTCAGTTGCCGATGAACTTGGAATGATACGTCTCAGCGAACCGGGACAACCGTTGAAATACGCCCGTCATCCCCTTGTCTATCTTGTCGAAGCGGCCGATGACATATGCTACCTGATAATGGATATGGAAGATGCCCATAAGCTCAAGCTTCTGTCTACTGATGAGACCAAGCACTATCTCATGGAATTCCTGACTCCCGAAGGAAGGACGCGCGCAGAAAGTATATTTCTTGAGGTTCTGGATGCAAATGAACAGATTGCCTATCTGCGTTCCAAAGTCATAGGCCGTCTGATAGACGAATGTACCCGGGCCTTCATTGACGGCGAAAAGGAAATTCTGGCAGGCACATTCCAAGGATGTCTGATTGACCACATCAGCAAGCCGCTCAGCCAGGCCTATCACTACCTGTACGACATGTCCGTCAAACGCATATACCATTCCAAGTTCGTATATGATGTTGAGCTGGCCGGTTTCCGCATAATCAGCACATTGCTGGAACTCAACGTCGATGCCGTTCTCCACCCGGAAAAGGAATATTCCAAACTGCTGATAGGACGTGTCTCAAGCCAGTATGAGATAAGTGACCCTTCACCTTATGTCCGTATAATGGCGGTATTGGATTATATTTCCGGCATGACCGATGTCTTTGCGCTGGACATTTATCGTCAGATAAACGGCAACAGTCTGCCATCAATCTGATTTAGGTCCTGTACAACCACGGAAAAACAATGGAGGGGTGCCGTTCTTTTCTCAACGGCACCCCTCCATCTCTATCAAGTCTAATCAATTTTCACGTTCAGGGATGTTCATTTCGGCCAGGATTCCAGCTCTGGATGCCTGGAGACGATTATAATCATCCTTGTCATAAACGACTATCTTGTCAAATTCACGCAGACCGGTTCCGGCTGGTATCAGATGACCGCAGATAACGTTCTCCTTCATACCAAGCAGGCTGTCGCTCTTGCCGTTGATTGCTGCTTCGTTCAGCACCTTTGTGGTTTCCTGGAATGAAGCGGCCGACATGAAACTCTGGGTAGCCAGAGCTGCACGGGTAATACCCTGCAGAATCTGTGTAGATGTTGCAGGACGGGCCTCAGTAGCCTGAACCAGTTTCAGATCCTTGCGCTTGAGGAGAGAATTCTCATCACGGAGCTTACGTGAAGTCACCATCTGACCGGCGAACAGATTTTCGCTGTCACCAGGATCGGTAACCACGAACTTGCCCCAGATACGGTCATTCTCCTCCATGAATTCCAGTTTGTCAACAATCTGCTGAGCCAGGAAGCGTGTATCACCGGGTTCATCGATCTCAACCTTACGCATCATCTGACGGACAATGATCTCAAAGTGCTTGTCGTTAATCTTAACACCCTGCAGACGATATACGTCCTGAACCTCGTTCACAATGTATTCCTGAACGGCGGTCGGGCCCTTGATGTTAAGAATGTCAGTAGGTGTGATGGCGCCGTCTGACAGCGGAGTTCCAGCACGTACGAAGTCACCTTCCTGAACCAGAATCTGCTTTGACAGAGCAACAAGATACTTCTTTTCGTCATCAGTACGTGATACGACTGAAATCTCACGGTTTCCGCGCTTCACCTTACCCATATGAACGGTACCGTCAATTTCCGATACCACTGCCGGGTTGGACGGGTTACGAGCCTCGAACAGTTCGGTAACACGGGGAAGACCACCTGTGATATCACCAGCCTTACCCTGCACACGCGGAATCTTGACCAGAATGTCACCGGCAGCCAGAACCTGACCGTCCTTGATGACAACGTGGCCTCCTACAGGAAGGTTGTATGAACGCAGGACCTCTCCGTCGGCTCCAATGATATCGGCGCTCGGTATCCTTGTCCTGTCCTTGGTTTCAGTAATGATGATTTCTTCCAGACCGGTTGATTCATCGGACTCAACCTTATAAGTCACATTCATGATGAGGTCGGTAAGACGTACTGTACCTGCGACCTCAGTGATGATAAGTGCATTGAACGGATCCCAATCGGCAATCAGGTCACCCTTCTTGACTGTTGTACCACTCTTGATATACAGATTTGAACCGTAAGGCAGATTGTGGTTGGACAGAGCGATACCGGTATTCTCATCAATGAACTTGGCCTCGCCAAGACGACCGACAACAACCTGAACCTTTGTTCCATCGGCCTTGACTGCATCGACGGTACGAAGTTCCTCGAAATCGACACGGCAGTCATACTTGGCAACAAGACGGGAATTGGCTGCAATGTTCGATGCAGTACCACCAGCATGGAATGTACGCAGTGTCAGCTGTGTACCAGGCTCACCGATTGACTGTGCAGCAATGACACCGACAGCCTCGCCCTTCTCGACCAGACGGCTTGTAGCCAGGTTGCGGCCATAGCACTTGGCACAGACACCGTGCTTGCTTTCGCAGGTAAGCACTGAACGGATTTCAACGCTCTCAATTGGTGACTCCTCAATCTTCTTTGCCATTTCTTCAGTAATCATCTCACCGTCGGCAACCAGCAGTTCACCGGTAGTCGGGTTGATTACATCATGTACTGAAACACGGCCAAGAATACGTTCATACAGAGATGCAACGACCTCCTCATTCTCCTTTAGAGCCGAGCATACAAGACCGCGCAGAGTGCCGCAGTCCTCTTCTGTAATGATGACGTCATGTGATACGTCAACAAGACGACGTGTCAGATAACCTGCATCGGCAGTCTTAAGAGCGGTATCGGCCAGACCCTTACGGGCACCGTGTGTCGAGATGAAGTACTCAAGCACTGACAGGCCTTCCTTGAAGTTCGAAAGAATAGGATTCTCAATGATCTGTGCACCTTCTGCACCTGCCTTCTGCGGCTTGGCCATCAGACCACGCATACCGGACAGCTGACGGATCTGTTCCTTAGATCCACGGGCACCTGAATCAAGCATCATATAGACTGAATTGAAGCCCTGATCATCATTTGAAATGGTCTTCATCAGAACCTTGGACAGGTCTTCGTTGACATGTGTCCATACATCGATAACCTTATTGTATCGTTCGTTATCGGTGATAAGACCCATATTGTACTCAGCCAGAATACCTTCTACCTCTTCATTACCCTTGCGGACAAGTTCCTCCTTCTCCTTCGGGATGATGATATCATTAAGGTTGAATGACAGACCGCCCTGGAATGCCATCTTGTAACCCAGATTCTTGATACCGTCAAGGAATTCGCATGCACGGGCCACACCCACCTTCTTGATGACATCGGAAATAAGATCGCGGAGTGTCTTCTTTGAAATGATATAGTTGATGTAGCCTACTTCATCAGGAACAATCTCATTGACGATAATACGTCCGACAGACGTCTCAACAATATGATTGATATAATTGCCGTCGGCATCGACATCCTTGACAAGTACATTGACAACAGCATGGATGTCAACCTTACCTTCATTATAGGCAATCATTGCCTCTTCAGGACCGTAGAAAGTCAGACCTTCACCCTTGACCTTTTCGATGAAGTTGCCATCCTTGTCCTTAATTGAACGACGCAGTTTGGTAATGTAGTAAAGACCCAGAACCATATCCTGTGCAGGCACGGTGATAGGAGCACCATTGGCAGGATTCAGAATGTTATGCGACTGAAGCATAAGCATCTGAGCCTCCAGAACGGCCTCGTTGCTCAATGGCAGGTGAACAGCCATCTGGTCACCGTCGAAGTCGGCGTTGAAAGCGGTACATGCAAGCGGATGAAGCTGGATGGCCTTTCCTTCAATCATCTTCGGCTGGAAAGCCTGGATACCGAGACGGTGCAGTGTCGGGGCACGGTTCAGCAGTACCGGATGACCCTTCATCACGTACTCAAGGATATCCCATACGATAGGATCCTTACGGTCAACTATCTTCTTTGCTGATTTTACGGTCTTGACAATACCGCGCTCAATGAGCTTGCGTATGATGAACGGCTTGTAAAGTTCGGCAGCCATAAGCTTTGGAAGGCCGCACTCACCCATCTTCAGTTCAGGACCTACAACGATAACCGAACGTGCTGAATAGTCAACACGCTTACCAAGAAGGTTCTGACGGAAACGTCCCTGCTTACCCTTGAGAGAGTCTGACAGTGATTTGAGAGGACGATTGGCCTCGCTCTTGACGGCACTGGCCTTACGGCTGTTATCGAACAGAGAGTCAACAGCTTCCTGAAGCATACGCTTTTCGTTGCGCAGAATGACCTCAGGAGCCTTGATTTCAATAAGTCTCTTAAGACGGTTGTTACGAATGATGACTCTACGATAGAGATCATTCAGATCGGATGTGGCAAAACGACCACCATCCAGAGGAACAAGCGGACGAAGTTCAGGAGGAGTAACCGGTATAACCTTCATGATCATCCATTCAGGACGGTTCAGTTCGCGTGAAGCGCGGAATGATTCCACAACCTGAAGACGCTTGAGGGCCTCGGTCTTACGCTGCATTGAAGGATTGTCCTGACTTGCACGGGCACGAAGCTCGTATGAAAGCTTGTCGAGATCAAGTGTGCTGAGCAGATCATAGATGGCCTCGGCACCCATCTTGGCCACGAACTTATCAGGATCATTGTCCTCAAGCATCTGATTCTCCTTGGGGAGCTTATCCATAATGTCAAGATATTCCTCTTCTGAAAGAAGATCGCCCTTATTGCTGCCAAGAGCGCTTTCTGATGCCCATACACCCGGATTGATGACAATGTATCTCTCGTAGTATATGATTGAATCAAGCTGCTTGGTCGGAATTCCCAACAGATAACCGATCTTGTTGGGGAGCGAACGGAAGTACCAGATATGAGCTACAGGAACGACAAGCTGGATGTGACCCATACGCTCACGACGTACCTTCTTTTCTGTAACCTCAACACCGCAACGCTCACAGACGATACCCTTATAGCGGATTCTCTTGTACTTTCCGCAATGGCACTCGTAATCCTTGACAGGACCGAAAATG
The DNA here is from genome assembly GCA_045640065.1 of Bacteroidaceae bacterium. Classification (GTDB taxonomy): domain Bacteria; phylum Bacteroidota; class Bacteroidia; order Bacteroidales; family Bacteroidaceae; genus Colenecus. The sequence continues at coordinate 1,953 of JAZUEH010000145.1, read as the reverse complement.
CGTTCGCAGAACAGACCGTCACGTTCGGGCTTGTATGTGCGGTAGTTGATTGTCTCGGGTTTCAGAACCTCACCGTTTGAATTCGTCAGAATCTCTTCGGGCGAAGCCAGACTGATGGTGATCTTCGAGAAATTGTTCTTGATCTTTGTATCTTTTTTGAACGGCATGGCTAAGTTTTGTTTTTATTGGTGATTAATCGAGATTGATGCTCAGGCCCAAACCACGCAGTTCGTGCAGCAGCACATTGAGCGATTCGGGGATACCCGGTGTGGGCATCGGATCACCTTTTACTATAGCTTCATAAGCCTTTGAACGGCCGGTTACATCATCACTCTTGATGGTCAGGATTTCCTGAAGCACATGTGAAGCACCGAAGGCCTCGATTGCCCAGACTTCCATTTCACCGAAACGCTGACCACCGAACTGTGCCTTACCACCGAGTGGCTGCTGGGTGATGAGGGAGTAAGGACCGATGGAACGTGCGTGCATCTTGTCGTCAACCATGTGGCCGAGCTTGATCATGTAGATCACGCCGACTGTCGCAGGCTGGTCGAAGAGCTCACCTGTGCCACCGTCGCGGAGGAAGGTACGGCCATAGCGTGGCAGACCTGCCTTGTCAGTGTATTCGCAGATGTTGTCGAGGCTTGCACCATCGAAGATAGGGGTGGCGAACTTGAGTCCGAGTTCCTTGCCTGCCCATCCGAGTACTGTCTCGTATATCTGGCCGAGGTTCATTCGTGAAGGCACGCCGAGAGGGTTGAGGACTATATCCACAGGTGTACCGTCCTCGAGGAACGGCATATCCTCGTCGCGTACGATCTTGGCAACGATACCCTTGTTACCGTGACGGCCGGCCATCTTGTCACCAACTCTGATCTTACGCTTCTTGGCAACGTAAACCTTGGCAAGCTGCATGATACCTGATGGCAGCTCATCACCGATGGTGAGGCTGTAGTTGATGCGCTTGTATTCGGCGTCGTATTCCTTGTAAGCAAGGAGGTAGTTGTTGATGAGCTTCTTGATCATGTCATTGGTCTTCTTGTCGGAAGTCCACTTGACAGGGTTGATGTTGTTATAGTCGATGCCTGCGAGGAGCTCGCGGCTGAAGTTGGATCCCTTAGGGAGAATTTCAGCACCATAGAGGTCACCTACACCGGCGCTCTTCTTGTCTTCAACGAGAGTGCAGAGCTTGTCAAGGAAGAGTTCCTTGAGGTCGTTTGCCTTCTTGTCGAATGCGTCCTTTGCTTCCTGGAGCTGATCCTTTGCCTTCTGTCTGCCCTTCTTGGTGTTGTCCTTTGTGACTCTTGAGAAGAGGCGTGTGCCGATGATGGTACCGGAGAGGGAAGGAGATGCCTTGAGAGATGCATCCTTCACGTCACCGGCCTTGTCACCGAAGATCGCACGGAGAAGCTTCTCTTCAGGTGAAGGGTCGCTTTCGCCCTTAGGTGTGATCTTACCGATCATGATGTCACCAGGCTCGATGCTTGCGCCGACGCGGATGATACCGTTGTCGTCGAGGTCCTTGGTGGCTTCCTCGCTTACATTCGGGATATCGGAGGTGAGTTCCTCCATACCGCGCTTGGTGTCGCGTACTTCCATGATGTATTCGTCCACGTGGACAGAAGTGAGGATATCGTCGCGGACCATGCGCTCTGAAAGCACGATGGCATCCTCGAAGTTGTAACCCTTCCAAGGCATGAACGCTACCTTAAGGTTGCGGCCGAGGGCGGGCTCGGCATTCTGCGTAGCATATCCTTCGGTCAGTATCTGTCCTCCCACAACCTTGTCACCCTTGCGGACGATAGGGATGAGGCGGATGGAGTTCCTCTGGTTTGTCTTTCTCCACTGAGGGAGGTTGTATACGGTCACATCAGGAGCGAAACTTACGAACTTCTCCGCATCGGTGCGGTCATATTTGATATGGATCTGAGTTGCGTCCACGAATACGACTTC